>CALDWC010000144.1 GCA_937923945.1 uncultured Treponema sp. | reverse complement strand
AAAGTTTTTCCATAGCCGAATACGATAGTTAAAAACATAAAGAATGTCAAGCGAAAACAGGAATTGACTATTTCGAGAAAATGGATATACTCATAACTTATGATAAAGACTTTTGTCGTAAATTTAGCACATTCAACGGAACGGAAAAAATATATGGAAACGCTTTTAAAAGAGGTTTCGATTGAATATGAATTTTTTCCTGCCGTTTACGGTAAAGAAATCAAAAACCTTGATGAAGTATATGATAAAGAAAAAGCGCAGCGGTTTCACAAAGCTGCATTAAAACGAGGTGAACTTGGCTGTGCGTTAAGTCATTTAAAAATTTATAAAAAAATGATTGATCAACATATTGAACGCGCGTTAATTTTAGAAGATGATGTTTTGTTAAAAAAAGATTTTTATCCGGTGCTTTCCGAACTGCAAAAAATACCGATGAATAATGATGTATTTATGCTTGGACATTCCGGAGCTTTTATACGCAAAAAGCTATTTGGTAAAAAAATAATGAGTTGCTATTGCCTCAGGCAAATTAAAAATTCAGGGCGTGGCACCTTCGGATATATGATCGACTTGCAGGCCGCAAAAAGGTTGTATACATTTAATTTTCCGGTTAAATG
Source organism: uncultured Treponema sp. (assembly GCA_937923945.1). Taxonomy (GTDB): domain Bacteria; phylum Spirochaetota; class Spirochaetia; order Treponematales; family Treponemataceae; genus Treponema_B. The sequence continues at coordinate 7,526 of CALDWC010000144.1, read as the reverse complement.
TACGGCAGATGATTGGTACATATTCTCTTCATTTATTAATGTTTATATCGTGGAGCCTGTTGTAGTTGATTATGAAAGAGAAGATTCTTATTCAATTATAGATGAAATTGATAATCGCGCGTCAAACCAACCTTCATTATATTTACAGTTAAAAAAAAGCAGTTCACTATGTTGTTTTATAAACTTATGTTTGCAAGAATTTTTGCGTATTACAAAAGGTGTCCTCAGACGTATAAGCTGGTTTGTAGAATTGTTTGTTTTTTCCGTACTTCCTGAAAAGCGGATTGAATAAATCGTGCTAAAAAAGTCTTTTTCGGAAATGCATGACTTTTATTCAATTATGGCGGAAGACGTTATTGAAGCTATCATCATCGCATATTGGATAAAAACATATCGTAGTGTACCGAATGTACTATATTATTATTCGCGAAATATACGTGGTGCCGCCGACTTTACCAAGTCTGCCTTTGCTATGAAAAAATACTTAGAATCAGAAAAAAATAGTATCATGGCTCTTAAACTTTTTTTTGCCGATAAACCTGATGGTAAAAGGTTTTAATGAAACCGGCAACTTGCACATAGACATGGAGTTTAGAACAAATGGGGATGTACCGCTTCTTGCCACTGAAAATATTATTTTGGATGCACGAAATCCCTTTACAAATAAAACCTTTTTTGAAACAAGAAATATTGATGACATTGTCATTGCAAATATGATGGAAGGCGATGCCTTGAATATATATTTGAAAGACAAAAATATTTTTATCGAGGATAATTGGGAAAAATATGGAACAATGTATGAGCGTCGTTGATTACTATCAGCATATGCGCGACTTTTGCCGTTGCAGAGGCAATTTTTTGAATTTGATTGCAGAATGAAGTGCTGTTTTAAACTAAAAAGTTTTCTCATTGCATTTTCTCTACATTTTTGTTACAATAAAAAACTATGATTGAAATGGTAAATAAAATATTGTTTTTTCAGTATAAGCGGATTTGGTTCGCTCACACGCTTCCTCGTCGTTCACCGTTTACTTTTATCAGTCTGCGGCAATACCGTGGACAGGCGCCCGAACACTATCATGAAAAAAAATTTATGACGCTGATTTCCGACTTAACTCAATCGGAAGGTGAACTTTTATCTTTAATTGCTAAGAATACAAAATATAAAATAAAAAGAGCCGCCCGTGAAAATTGCTGTGCCGATGTTGTTTCTCTGGACGAATTTGCTCCGTTCTTTAATGAATTTGCACCCAGCAAAAATTTACATCCTTTAACAAAAAAAAACATCGAAACATTGAAGCCATATAGCATTGCTACTGCCGTAAAAGCGGTGAACACTCCGATACTTGCGATGCATTTGTATTTAATTGATAAAAGTATTTCTCGAGTGCGCTTGCTGTATTCGGCAACGGTAAACAGAAAAGAAACGGATTTGGATTTAAATTTCGTCGGAAGGGCAAACCGCTTTTTGCATTGGGATGATATGCTTCGATTTAAATCAATGAATATAAAAAATTATGATTGGGGCGGTATTGCGGGAACTGATGATCCTGCAACTTCCGGTATTGATGATTTTAAAAAGGCGTTCGGCGGATATGAAGTTCATGAAAATCATTATGAAGATAAAAGACTTTATTTGATAAAAAAAATTTTAAAACGGTAAAAATTTTATAATGGTTATTTGTAATAATCGAAGACAAGATGAAGTAAGGTATCTTCAGTATTGTTCTCAATGAGTATCTGAACATTTTTGAAACAACAGATTTTAAAGGCGGGCACTGAAAGACGACCTTAATTCTCGATTGAATTAATCAGTGTCTCTTATTAGGAGTTAAGTGTATGTATTTAATTCGATTGGATGATGCGTGTGAATACTGCAATCAAGAAAACTGGGAAAGAGTGATTTCACTTTTAAAGAGTTTTTCCGTGACGGCACTCATCGGCGTAATTCCGCACTGTGCATCAAACGAATTTGTCGGCGTGTATCCCGAAGATGAGCATTTTTGGGAAACTGCGCTGCAGTGGCAAGAGTCGGGCATGCTATGTGCGCTGCACGGTTTTGATCATGTTTATGTAACCGATTCAGGCGGTATAAACCCGATACAAAAGCGTTCCGAATTTGCAGGTTTAACGCTGCAAGCACAAAAAGAAAAAATCCGTTCCGGTTACGGCATTTTACAAAGTCACGGAATTAAACCGATTGCTTTTTTTGCACCGTCTCACACGTTTGATAAAAATACGCTGCAGGCACTTAAGGAAGAAACGCCAATTCGCGTTATTTCCGACACACTTGCAAATGACATCTATTTTACCGATGGGTTTTATTTTATGCCGGTGCAGTCGGGAAAATGCCGCACGCTTCCATTCCGCTTTACGACGATTGCGCTTCACCCGAATACCATGACGGGAAAAGATTTTGAAGCACTGGAAATATTTTTAAAAGAAAATTATCATTTGTGTTTAAAACAGCATGAAAAACTCCCGTTAAAACAACGGCGAAAATCGCTGTATGACCGGCTCATTGCACGGGCATACTTTGCCAGAAGAGCAATGAAAACGCGATGATTTCGAGGGCATAACTTTACGGGAAAAAAGCAAAAATTTTTTTGGTAAGTGGAACCGAACATTGCAGTGCGGGAAAACTCTTTTGCCGTTAAAACGCCGCCCGCCGCTCATGTTTCGGTTACCGCTTTTTTCGGGAAAGCGGCGGGCGTTTCTTTGCGACTTTTGCCTCAAGAAAAGTAAAGCAAAAACCACATTCGGTGTGTCATATATTTAATGCAAAAACATTTGAATGATTGCGATAACGGTTGCCGTTAAGCCTTCGCCGCCGAGAAGCCCCGCACCGATGATTTGTCCGTTGACGGTGTCTTTGTGTAAGCGTTGTACGATGAACGAAATAAGACCACCGGTAAAAATTGCGGTTGACATTCCGAGCGGCAACAACATACCGATACCGAAAATCATCGCCGGAATTGACGATAAATACAGTACCAAGCCTAAAAACGCTGCCGTTGTGAAAACGATCGGATTGCCGATGCCGCCGATCATTGACGTAACGGTGTGTGCTTGTACGGCACTTAAGCCGGACGAGCCGCCAACACCGCCGTATTGGGCAATAATGGCGAGCACCGCAACGGCAGACACGATGCAGCCGATAAGTGCACCGACGATTTGGGATATTGTTTGCGCAGCGGCGTCCGTGCCGAGATCAAAACCGGTTTTGTAGTCATTCAGCATATCTCCTGCAAAACCGCACGCTACCGCCGTAACGCAGGCGATAAAAAAACAGGTTTGCGTGTCAACCGGTACAAAAATGCGGACAGCAAGAATTACCAAAATTGCAAAAATCTCCATCGGGTTAATGCCCGTTTGTCCGGTGATGTTTGCACTCATATAACAGGCGAATGCGACACCGATAATGGTGAGCAAAGACGGAATGAGCGGTATGCGCGCAATGAGCGTAAAAGCAAAGGCGCCAAGAGCTGCGACAATTAAAAAGAATCGTTCGCGTTTACCGGCAGTTTCCGTTCCCGTTGCGGTTTTCGCTTTTTTATTGTTCTCAATTGTTTGGCGAATAAAGTTTACCAGAATGCCTGCGCCGGAGCCGACCATTAAGCCAACCGCAACGGATAGGCTGAATCCTCCCGCCGCAGCAGCCGACTCAAAAGTACCGTTTTGAACGCCGAAACTTGCAAACAATACATGAGCGGTTAAACCGCCCAAAAGCCACCACATGCAGGGGACAAACCCGATGATGTAGCCGATACCAACCGCCATCGGATAGTTAGCAAATTCAAGCGGAATACCTTTTATTTTTGTTGCAAAACCTTGCGGAATGAGCGGTTTCCCCTTAAAAATCGGTAAATCGCGCAGCACGGTAAAAATAGAAACAATTCCCATAGTAACGAACAGGAGAAGGGATTTTTTGCCGCCTTCATCGCCGGCTTTGAGAGTTTCGGTTGCGGCAGTCCCGATAGGGAAGGGAAGAGCATCTTTTTCAATAAATTTTTTGCGGCAGATATAGCAAAGCGCCGTTCCTGCAAGAGTACCTGCTATGCAGGCAAATAAAATAGGAAAAAATTTCGGCAATGCCCAACTTTGCCACGTCATCGTTGCTTTGTCAAAATTTTCAAAGGTACCGGAAATCCATAAACCGGGAATCGTAAAAGCGACGCCGCCGGCAACCATCGCACCGCTTGACATACCGGTTTGGGCAACGTTGACTTCATGTAAGTTACCGTTTTTAAAAAGCTTAATCACAGCGAGTGATAGAATCGACACAAAAATAGTCGGCCAGGGAAGTGCACTCATTCTGAGGGCGACATACATTGAACTTGCGGTTATCAAAAGAGAACCGAACGCGGAGAGCACCAAAGCTCTCACAGTTACCTGTTTACATTTCATCATAGTGATGAATTATAGTACAATGGAAAATAAATTCAAGATATCCAATCCGTGTTTTAGAAATTTATGGCTATTTTATATAAAACAAATGAGAATACTTGTCTAATATTTAACTTTCTGGTATAATATACCGATACTATGGAAAGGGATCGGTTGTAGGAATTTATGGCGGCAAAAAAGAAGTTACTTGAGGTTCCGTTAAAATTGGTTTTAACGCAGGAAGGTTCATCATTTTTTATACGAAAAGGCACAAAACTGATACGTTTTAAGCTCGCAGGCGATGTTGAAGAATACGGTATTTTCCTTGATAAAGTTCAGCCAGCAACAATTCAGCGTCTTTTGCTTGCCGGTTATGTTTCCAAGTTGGAAATTTCAAAGTCAGAGTTTGTTTCTTCACGACAGGAAATCATGGATTTATCAAAGCTCATTGTGTACTCCGTATTGTACCGTCAGTATGATGCGTTTATTTTTAATGAGCTGATTAATTCGCCGGTGATAAAAAAATGGAACCGTATGAATCCCGCGAATATTATTGATGATAAAACGCATATTAATGAAAAATTGTTGGCAAAGTTTTTGGAACGAAGCGAAGCGAACATTAATAAAACAAAACAAAAAATTCTGGAACCGCTCACTAATTTTATTTTAAAAAATTCTCAGTTGTCACCGGAAGAAAAAAATATCCAAATCTTTTTAAGTGAAAAATTTTTAAATAATCTTCGTCCCTTTACGTGGTTTATTTTACCGAAGATTCAAGAAAGTCCCGATTCCGAAACTATTTTAAAAACGCTGCGTACCGGTTTAGTGGAATATATGGATAAAACGAAAATTGCCGAATACATTTCGCTGATGTTGATGGAGCTGATTATCAGTGCGGAAAACTTAAACTTACGTAATGAAGCGAAACGCTTGTTTCCCGAATTAACCAACCAGCAAGATGCATTGCTCGACCCGACGATTCGTCGCCGTTTGGTTGCCGAATTGGAACGCCGACAAGAACTCGTATTTTTGTCATGGAAAATCGGCGGCTCAAGTAGTGCTTCCATTGGTACCAGCGGAAAACTGCAAATAACGATTTACAGCAAAAATGAAAAATCCGATGCAGTCCGCGAAAACCTCAACGATGTAAAAAACTCCAATGTCGGCGAAAATTCGCTCATTGATTTTTATAAGGATTTACCGGAAGGGCAAGATTCAAGTTTGGGTATGTACTATATTTCGTATTTAAGTGATGCCTGCGAACAAGTCAACGTTCGCTTTGAGTCAAGTGCCAGTAAATTTCAAAATTCCGACCTTGCCGTTATTAATTTGTCATTTATGTTTTAATGAGCGGTTGGGGTAGGGAACGTATGCGAAAATGCTTTTTTTTGCTGTTTTGTAGCGTCCTTGCGGTTTCCTGCTCACAAAGTGCACTGGAGCCGCGTACCGTTTATGCACGGCTCATGTTCGTCCAAGCCGGTGAGGAGGACGCCGTTAGTCCGCGGCTTTCGCTCTTTTTATCTTATACTAATAAAGCGGGCCAAAACGATTTCGATCAAATCACTGTTGTACACAAAGCGACCGGCGTAACGTGGAATTTACCGAGTGAGCGGTGTGCTTTTTTTAAAAATAATTCATTCGACGAATATACTTTTTTAGCCGGCACCAATAAAATGGCTTTTCCCGCAGGAAAAATTTTGGAAGGGGAGTATCTTGTTTCAATTTCAAAATTAAACGGTGAAACAAAAGTGAAAACATTTTTTATCAAAAATTCAAATCTGACGGAAACAAAATTCCCTGTAAAAATTGCATTATCAAAAAACGAAGCGGAATTAACAACCAACGAAACGATACAAAAATGTTCCGTTATTTTATCGGGAGCGGATCAGCAGCCTATTTTTGTTTCCGAAATAAAAACGACTGATTTTTCCCATATACCGCTTGACACGATAATCAGCGACCACAAGGATGCACACTACGTGCAGTTTTTATTTGAAATCGGCGAAACCGAATTTTTATCTCAAGTATTAGAACTCAAAAACTAAAAAAAGGTACACCAATGGCTCAAAATTTTACGATAAAAACATTTATGCGGCGGAATGCCCGCGTTTCCGCCCATCAAAAAGATTGCTACGAACGGCTTTTTCCGAAATATTGTATTGCATTACACGATGAAATGTTGAATTTTTCTCATGTATTCGAAAATACACATGATACGATTGTCGAAATCGGGTTCGGTTCAGGCGAGGCAACCGCCAAAATTGCGCTTCAAAATCCCGACAAAAATTATCTTGCAATTGAGGTTTTTCAAACAGGTGTTGCAAAGTTACTTTCAAAAATTGAAGCAAACGGCATTGAAAATATCCGCATTATTGAAAATGACGCTATGGAAGTTTTAAACCGAATGATTCAGCCGTCATCGATTGCCGGTTTTCATATCTTTTTTCCCGACCCGTGGCAAAAAAAACGTCATCACAAACGCCGCTTCATGCAAGCCGATAAAATAACGCTTTTGTGCGAAAAATTGGTTCCGGGCGGTTATCTCTATTTTGTAACCGATTGGGCGGAATATGCGGACTTTGCATTAGCGGAACTGCGGCGTGTTTCCGGTTTACAAAATTGCTATGACGGCTTTGCAGAAAAACAAACATGGCGCCCGCAAACTAACTTTGAAAAAAAAGCAGTCACTGCAGGACGCACCGTTTTTGAACTTTTATTTAAAAAGCAGTTATGAGGTTTCATGAACTTTTGGTTTTCGTAATTTAATTTTCATCAGAAAAGAGAAAATATATAACTTGAACCGCTTTGATTTCTCGAAAAACTCACCTTATTTAACTTCGTATAATGTATGTTCTGTCGACTTATTTGTATATTTTTGCAATAAGGCTTCTCAATTAACCACTCTACACCGCTTATAAAAAAAAGACTTTCAAGTTTTTTAAACTTAAAAGTATCTCCTTTATTGTTTCTCAATGTTCAGTATAATTGGCTCTGAACATTTTTGAAACAATGGATTTTAAAGGTGGACACTGAAAAGTTGCCTTTTAAAAACATCAACTTTTAGAGGCTTTCCTTAGTTTATTGAGAGTTTTGAAAAATTCATGTAATTGTACGTAAAATTTTTCAAAACTCGACGGGCA
>CALDWC010000143.1 GCA_937923945.1 uncultured Treponema sp. | reverse complement strand
GCCGAGAAATTTTAAAAATTTACCAAGTTTTGAGGGAAAAGTTACTGAAAAATCGCCCTGTGGACGTGTTTTTTCACTTTTTTATAAGAAAAATTTTATTGATATTTATTGCTCTGTTCCGAGAGGAAACAGGATTAGTTATCGCAAAATCTATGTACCGGCAGTTTCATCGGAATCAAATTCAACAATCGGGAAATTGTTTTTAACAATGTTCATTATTTTGCACTCCGCTAAACGATAATCCGCTATGTAATTCCGTTTTGCAGCATGAGAGCCGTGTACCCCGTATCCGTTCCTTTAATATGGTTGGTAAGCCAATTCAGCAAAAACTCCAAAATTTCAATGCTCAAAAGAATATCGCCGTTAATGTATTTGCTGTAAAAATCCGCAATTTTATTCACGAAAGCTTCATGCAATTCCTTGTGATGTTCCAAATCGGAATAATGCACTTTTTCCAGTAATTTTTCTTCGTAAGAAAAATGGTACTGTGTATATTCCAGAATTTTCCGCAAAACATCGCCTACCACAGTTCGTGATTTTCCCGTTAGCATTGCATCATGCAATTCGTTGATAATTTGAATTAACTTTTGATGCTGTTCATCAATAGACGAAATTTTTACACTAAAACTGTCATCCCAAATACATAGCGCCATAATTTTCCCTTCCTTAAACTGTTCATTTTAAGGGATAAACGGTCAAAGGAAAAGTGTATCACGAATCCTACCCGTTTATCCCGCATCAATGCTATTTTGCCAAATATTCGTTGATGCTTTTTGCGGCGGTGCGACCTTCACCCATCGCGAGGATAACGGTTGCTGCGCCCAAAACAATATCGCCACCCGCCCACACTTTTTTTAAGCTCGTGCGGTTTTCTTCATCAACGATAATGTTTCCCTTCGGTTTTGTGTCAATTCCTTTGGTGGTGCGCGCAATCAGCGGATTGGAATTGTTTCCGAGGGCGACAATCACGGCATCAACCGGTAAAATATGCTCGGTTCCTTTAATCGGTACCGGACTGCGACGTCCCGATTCATCCGGTTCACCCAGCTCGTAATTCAAAAGCTCCAAACCGGTAACCGCTCCGTTTTCATTTCCGATAATACGTACCGGATTTTGCAAAAAGCAAAATTCAACGCCTTCTTCTTCCGCATGTCCGATTTCTTCCAAACGGGCAGGCATTTCCGCCCTCGTGCGACGATACACGCAATATACTTTTTTTGCGCCCAACCGCAATGCCATACGGGCTGCATCCATTGCAACGTTACCGCCACCGAGCACGGCAACCGTATCAGCCGGGTACAGCGGCGTATCCGCATCTTTTTGATATGCTTTCATCAAGTTTGCACGAGTTAAATATTCGTTTGCACTGAAAACACCGATTAAGTTTTCACCTTCAATACCCATAAACTTCGGTAAACCGGCTCCCGTACCGATAAACACCGCATCAAAGCCGCTTTCTTCCAAAAGTTGCTCCAGCGTTTCCGTACGACCGACTAAAAAGTTCGTTTGAAACTGAACTCCCATTTTTTTGAGTGCTTCAACTTCTTTGGCAACAATTTCTTTCGGCAAGCGGAATTCCGGAATACCGTACACCATAACGCCACCTTCTTTTTGGAGGGCTTCAAACACAACAACCTCGTGTCCTTCACGCCGAATATCGGCAGCAGCAGCCAAACCGGCAGGTCCGGAGCCGATCACGGCAACTTTTTTTCCGGTCGGCTTTTTCACTTCAACCGGTTTTGCCAGATTACGTTCCCGCTCGTAATCGGCGACAAAACGCTCCAAGCGCCCGATCGCAACCGCCTTGTCAACCGACTTGAGCGATTTTCCGACCGTACAATGGAGCTGGCACTGCTTTTCCTGCGGACACACGCGACCGCAAATTGCCGGAAGTAGATTTGTCTTTTTGATAATCTGCACAGCAGCTTCAAAATTACCGTCCTGAATTTCTTTGATAAACTCGGGGATCATAATACCGACCGGACAACCGGCAACGCAGGGGCGGTTTTTACATCCCAAACAGCGGGCGGCTTCAACACGGGCTTGGGTTTCCGTGTAGCCGAGTGCGACTTCATCCATTTCGGTTGCACGCTGTTTCGGTTCCCGCGTCGGCATTTCCTGCGGGGGAATAACCAAACGATCTTTCGGGGTTAAATTTTTTCCGTTGATTTCATCGAATATTTTTTGTGCTTTTTCTGCAAGCACAGCTTCACTTTCATACGCAGCCATTTTTTTCTCCTAGTTGTGTAATCCGATTTTGCATTGATGTTTTGCTTCTTCTTCGCGCGGTTTAAAAGTTCTCATGCGGCTCATCATATTATCGAAATTCACTTTGTGTCCGTCAAAATCGGGACCGTCAACGCAGACGAATTTTGTTTCACCGCCGACTTCAACACGACAGCAGCCGCACATTCCGGTGCCGTCAATCATAATCGTATTCAGCGAAACGATGGTTTTTACTCCGTACGGTTCGGTCGTTTTCGCGGCAAACTTCATCATAATAGGCGGTCCGATTGCAATAACCAAGTCAGGCGGGTTGTCGGATTCACACAGCTCTTTCAAAGGCTCCGTTACGAGTGCTTTTCGTCCATAAGAACCGTCATCGGTAGTAATAATTTGCTTATCGCATACCTTGCCGAGCTCATCTTCAAATACAATGAGTTCTTTTGTGCGGGCACCGTTAATAACCGTAATATAATTACCGATTTTTTTATGATCTTGGACAATCGGATACAACGGGGCAGCTCCGATACCTCCAGCAACTGCAACGACGTGTTTTGCTTTTTCAATTTCACTTGGTACACCAAGCGGACCTAAAATTGCTCCGAGCCGTTCGCCGACATTTAACTGACACAATTTAATCGTACTGGCGCCGATCGCCTGAATCACTAACGCAATCCACCCTTCATTTGCATCCGCATCGGCAATCGTCAGCGGAATGCGCTCCCCAAACTCACCGGGTAACTGCACAATGACGAACTGTCCCGATTTTCTGTTTCGGGCAATTTTCACCGCTTCAACCTTCAAATAAAATACATCGGAAGAAAATTGCTTTTTTTCCAAAATTTCGTACATACTTAAAATCCTCTCTCAACTGAGATGCGGCATTGTACCACATTACGGTAAAAAGTGCAACATCACACATTTTAGTTTTTCCACCGTTCGGCGCGCTCCGATACCATACAAAAAAAAGGACGCATAAAATACTTTCGTGCGCCCTTTTTAGAATATAAAATTACCGCTTTTTATTTGACCGGAATAGTAATGTACGTTCCTGCAATAATATAACTCGGATTTTTTATATTATTATATTGAGCAATGATCGTATAATCCCAAGGATTTTTATAGAAAGTTTCCGCTAAATCCCAGAGAGTATCGCCCCATTTAATCAAATAGCGGACACTTCCATCTGCATTGGTTTGCAGCCGCACATTGTCGGTTCCACTCGTTGCGGTATCGGCAGCACCGGTACCCGCTGTGGTTCCTGTCGTAATCGTATCAGTCTTTGTTTCCGCAGTGTCGGAAGTATTTGTCGTCTCCGATACCGTTGTTTCGGTCGTTTTTGCTGTAGTTACCGTAGAATTTGCTGCCGTATTGTCACTCGAAGTTTTGGCAGCTTCCGTAACTGCTGTTTGTTTCGTTGCCGCATCTTCGGCAGTTTCCGCGTTCGCCGTTGCTTTGTTTAAATCGGCATCGTTAGAAGCAATTCCGGTTGACGAAGCCGTTATATCAAGCGTATCGGTCGCCGGTTCCGGTATCTTGGAAGTTGTTTCAGGAGTCGGCACCGCGAGTTCCGTTTTATTTTCTGCAGGCTTTTCTTTTTGATTTGAACAAGAACGGGTCAAAAGCAGTACTGCCATAACTAAAAGCCCTGCTCCAAGCAATATCAAAAGAATGAAAAACCACTTGGAACGTTTTTTCTCATCCGCGCCGGGTAGTTCGGTTTCTTCGTTTTTTGTCGTATCGATAAAGTTTTCAGAAGCGACGGTTGAAAAATCTTTTTGAGGAGGCAATTCAAAGTCGCTCAAGTTAAAATCATTAAAATCTTTCTCAGGCGTAACCGATGCAAGCGAAACTTTTAAGGCTTGCCCTGCTCCACTGTCAAGATCGGAAGCTTCCGCTTTTAAGTTTTCGTTTTCGTCGATTTGCAATTTTAATGCAATCGTTGACTCTCCCGCTTTTTTTTGTGCAATATCTTCAACAATGAGCGAGCCGATATATTCCAGCGAGTCACCGTTTCGAAAAAGGTCGATTTGAACGGTTTCCTGATTATCGCGCACCGTTGTTAATTCAATATTTTGGAACCGCACCGTGTCCGATAAAATCGGGTAAAAGGTGCCGTCAGCTAATTTGATTCCTATTTCCTGCATGATAACTCCTCACGACTCATTTATTGTATACTATACTGCAGAATTAGTCAATAATTTACCTATACACCTTTCTTATTATCGACTTATTTTTAAAAAACCTGAAAATAAACGAAACGGTACTGCGGAAAAATAAATAAAGACCGTATTTATTTTTTAAACTGTGGCTCAAAGCATTTCACAATTTGAGGAATGAGCGTTTCAACCGTACCTTCGACGTATGCGCCGGAAGCCTGAATATGCCCGCCGCCTCCGAATTGCTTTGCGACAATACTGACATCAATTTTATCAAGCGATCGAAAGCCGATAGTACAGTGGTCGGGACTTTCCTGTTTTAAAAGCACCATCGCTTCCACATTTTCAATGCTCTGAATAACCATGTACGTTGTATCGGAGTCGCGTTCATATTGTCCGAACCTACACACATCTTCATACGTTTCGTAAGAAACCATCAACCGCCCGTCGTAGTACGGAGTCAATCGCGAAAGTACTTTTGAAAGAATTTGACGCGAGTTAAACGATTTTCCGCCGTTCATTTTAATGAACGTTTTTTTCGGATTTGCGCCGGCTTCTATCAAGCGGGCTGCAGCTCGGAACACATTCGCGCTGCGCTGATCCAAATGACGGAAAAATCCGGTATCGGTTGAAAGCCCGAAAAAAAGCAGTTCCGCTTCTTCCGGAGTTACCGAGCCTACAATATGTTCAATAATTGCGAGAACCAAATACGTTGTCGAAGGCGATGTTTTCAACACAAGCGAAACTTCGGCATTCGATGAATGCGTCGCATGATGATCAATAATTGCCGTTTCAAATCCCCGAAGTAGCGGAGAAAGCGTCTTTCCAACTCGATCAATACCGGTACAATCAACAATAATAAGTCCCGTGTTTTTTTTATCAATATGTGCAGGAGGTTTTTGTAAAAATGAGCTTTTATAGCGACTCACTTCCGTTTTTTCAAATGGACCTTCATTCAGAACAAAAACGTCCGCTCCCTGTCCCCGTAAAAAACTTGCAAGCGCAAGCGAACTGCAAACGCAATCGCCGTCCGGTTCAAAATGTCCGACTACAAGATAGGTTTTATATTTGCGTAAAAAAAACACAAGCTCATCCGAAACTTCAGGGACGGGCACTTCCGTAATCGACTGAATATCCGCTTCCGTCCCCCCGTGTATCATCTCGGAATGGGAAAATCCTTCAGGAACACCGGTATACGCTTTGCCGGTTTCGGAATGTAAACTTTGCATTAAAATACTCACCTCGCTTGGTAACGTCTCACCCGGTAGCTTGACCAAAAAACTACCGAGCTATTGAAGTATGCTGAACCTTAATATTGAAACTCTATCGTTTCAACATCAAATTTTGAATCATATTCAGCCGGTGTGCGTAACCACCCCCAAACGGACGATTTCGGAGAAGTAAGCGGTAACGCAACTTTAATATGATCAAATTCGCCGTTTTTGGTGTACAAACTCAAATACGGATCAATTCTATCCGTCGTGTTGGTTAAAACAGCCCGCTTATCGCCCGGCTTAAACCAGCTGTAGGGGATAAATGCTTCCGCAAGTCCCATATTCGGTGTGCGGTAAATCACGTAATAGCCTTTTTGATGGGTAAACGCACGAACGACACGAACCCGAACATAATAAAGCTCAGATTCTTTTACTTCGGCAAAAAGCCCGAAAGAAACTGTCAACAACAATGCTAAAAATCCAAGTTTTTTCATAAAGTAAACTCCTTCCTGTAACGAGTATTGTAGCAAAGCTGCAAAAAAAATACTAGACCTAAAATAAATCCAGCTTAAAAAACAAGAAATATTTTTCCGTCTGCGCGCTTCACAAAAAAACAGTCTTCGACCGGTTGACAAGCTACGCGCTCGCAGGTAAGATGTAATAACCGTTAACAGAGAGTGCGGTCAATAGAAAAATGTTCGGTATATAAAAACGCCGAAATGCTTTGAAGAAATAACATGAGTTCATATAATTGGTTGAGTGCCGTTTACGATAAGGCAACATTTGTGGCGTTTGATACGGAAACGACCGGTGTGCAAACGGATGTTGATCGGGTAATTGAAATCGGAGCGGTGAAGTTTGACAAACGGGGAATTATTTCGCGAATGAATATTTTAATTAATCCTGAAATGCCGATTTCACCGGAAGCCACTCAGGTGAATAATATTACCGATGCGATGGTGCAGGATAAACCGGTGATGCAAGCGGTGATCGGCGATTTTTTGCGGTTTATCAAGGACTGCGTGCTGGTTATTCATAACGCCAAGTTTGATATCGGCATGATGGATCACGAGCTGGCACGTCTCGGCGGCAGTCCGATTACCAATAAGGTTGTCGACACTTGGGTATTCGCAAAAGAAGTGTATCCCGGATTGGAAAGTTATGCGCTGCAGCGGCTTGCCGCCCGCTTTGATCTTACCGTGCTGGATGCCCACCGTGCAGAAGATGATGCCCGTGTGTGTATGGATTTTTTCCATTTGGCGGTGCAACATTTTTTTGACGAGGACGCGGAGATGTTAGAAGCCTACCGAAATGAAACAAATGTGGAAGAATATTTAACAACGATATCGCCGACGTTTTCTCAAAAGATCGAAGAACCGGGACTGTTTTAGAAAAAGCGTCGGCGATCGAATAATCGGTAAACGGAACGTTGCCCCGAATACCGGCTACAGCATTTCCAAAAATGCTTCAAGCCGCGTTCCGAGCTGACCGACATCGCTTTGTGAATAATCCGTATCAATCGCAATGTACGGCACGTTTTTTTCACCGGTGGTAAAAAGCTTAATGCGGCGGGCTTCAACCTGATACGGCGTACAGGTTTGTAAATGCATATCCACTACACCGTCAACGTGATATTCGTCAATGAGGCGGTCCAAAAGCCGAACACGGTTATCGTTCGGTGTGATGCAGGCACAACCGATACGCAAGTACTTTTCTGCAATCACGTTTATGATATCAGCATTGCTAAGATCAACATTTTCATCAATGGCTTTTGCACCGGCACAGTTTTCATAGCATACCACCACGCCGCCCGCATTTTCAATCGCTTTAATCACTTTTTCCGTTGCCGTTCCGATCGGACAGCCGGTAATTAAAATCCGTTTCTTGTTTTTGATATGCTTATGCTCCGACAAAACTTTTTTTTTCAGTTCCGCAAGCATCTCCGGTATTTTTTCTTTGTCAAATTGAAACTGAATGCCGTTGAGTACATGCCACAAATCCAAGCCCATAATCGGAAGCTCGTCCTGTTTCATGATTTCGTAAAAATCTTTAACGGCGGCTCGTTCTGCATTTTTGATTTCCGTCGCACGCCGCAAAGCTTCTTCAGTAATTTTTATCCCGAACTGCTTTTCAAACTCGGCTTTCATTTTGTATAGTTCTTTTTCCCAAAGCTCAAAACTTTCCACCGTCCGCTTATTCGGCAACTCCATCACATACACATTTTTAAATTCACCCAAATATTCGTACATCTTTTTTTTGCCGTCGCACGTCGTTTCTCCGACAATTAAATCCGAAAAATAAAAAAACGGACATTTATCGGTGATTGCATATCCGTAACTTGCTTTAATCAGCGGACAAAGATTGCTCGGTAAATCTTTTTCCGCGTCTCCGATTGTTTCATCTGTCATACTACACAAACTGACCGGAGTCGCGCCGACCGCCAAGGCAAATTCCTGCGGGAAAAAAGTACAAAACACTCCGATAACCGGCACATTTTTATCTTTCAGTTTTTTTACTTCCAAAAAAGAATTTTGCCGACTTTCCTTAAATTCATGAAAAACGTTCGGCAATTCTTTTTGTATATCAATCATATAAAACCTCGTTACCGTATCATACAAAAAGGATAAAAAAATATCAATAAATCTTTATCAAATAAAATATTGAATGAGTAAAGGAAACGCTGATTAATTCTCGATTGAATTAATCAGTGCCTCCTAAAGCCCTCGTGAATACTGCCGGACAATATAGCATAAAAGCGCTAAAACTGAAATTCTGCAAAAGAACTCGTGCTAGCGGCGGAACCCCGAGTACTATAAAGTGCCTCTCTTAAGTACTATAAAGAGCCTCTCTTAAGGAAACGCTGATTAATTCTCGATTGAATTAATCAGTACCTCCAAAAGTTTGGTAAATTTTTAAAATTTCTCGGCAAATATTTTAAAATATTTGGTAAATAATTTTAATTATTTGGCAAATATTTGGAGGAAATGCGGTAAAAATCGTTTGAGGTGCGCATATCTTTTTACCGAATGAGACAATTTAGCTGCCACGGAAATCAGTTTTGTAGAATCATTTTAATACTGTATGAAAACGCTGATTAAAGGCTTGACGCCGCTTAACAGGGATGAGGTCGTAGGGACTAGGGCTGGAGAGTTTGCCGTTACACTGTCAACTATTTACTCCTACTCTTCACGCCTACTCCCTCCCCTTCACAATCTCAATCTCCGATTCGCTCAAGCCGTAAAAACAATGAAAGACTTTTACAACACTTTGTGCGTGGAATAATTACCGCTTTATCAGTGAAAACCAGCAACACCGATAGTAAAGTCGGCACGGCAATAAATTATGTAAAAACAACTAAAACGTTTACGCCCCCCGCTTACGCTATAATGTTTTACTGTGTCACGGAATTCAGAAGGCGCAACAGTTAGGGCTAAAAATACTATCGCCGAAACTTGGGACGACGGGAACTAAAAAAATCACTGATAAGCCATGTTCATACAAGCGGGAAATAGGGGGACAGTCCGTCCCCTCTCCGCCGTTTCTTTAAAAGCTGTCCTGATAACCTGCGTCTCTTAATTTTTTACGCTCTTTTAACGGGAGTTTTGTGCACCCGGTAAAAACATATTCATCATAGTCGATCGGAGTTTTCGGAAGCCCTACGGAGCTTAAATTTGAACAACCGTAAAAAGCATCATAGCCTATAGTTTTAAGCCCTTTAGGAAACGTAAGTGCCGTTAAACCCGAACAATCCTCAAAAGCAAAGCCGCCTATACTTTCAAGCCCTTCAGGAAACGTAACCGCAGTTAAACCCGAACAACCGTAAAAAGCTTTATAGCCTATCTCTTTTACCGGCATATCCTCAATTTCGGCGGGGATAACGACCCTAGTACTTTTTCCCCTGTATGAGGTAATAACGACGCCGTCCCCCGCTTCGTTTATATCATAGGTAAAATCGGAAGCGGAAGTAGCCGTTTGAGCACATAAGGCGGCAGCGGCTGTGTGCAGCAGTGCGGCACATACAACACGTACAATAAAATTTTTTTTCATGATACCTCTCCTTGAAAAATTTTTAGTGATTACGGAATTATGCTTGATATGGCTTTTTTAATCAAGCCATAGGAAACGCTGATTAAAGGCTTGACGCCGTTTAACAGCGTTTTATATTGTTTCTCAATGTTCAGTATAATAAGGTGGGCACTGAAAAGTAGTCTTTTAAAAACATCAGTTTTTAAAAGACTTTCC
>CALDWC010000142.1 GCA_937923945.1 uncultured Treponema sp. | reverse complement strand
TTGTTTCGCAAATGTTCAGAATCCACCTTATTATACTGAACATTGAGAAACAATATGAAAACGCTGTTAAACGGCGTCAAGCCTTTAATCAGCGTTTTCATAAGGGAGCCTTTAAAAATCTCTCTTTTTGCGAGACGCCCTCAAAACCGCAATGCCGACATTCTAAAAACTTTGAGTTTTCAGAAATTACCCTAACTTACTAACGAACGGTAAATACCGTCATCCAAAATTCTAATTTTGAGCAGGAGCTCATCGATTTTCGCCTGATCAATCGGAGGCAAACTGTACTTGTCAATCAACCAGAGGTACGAATTGATTAAGCGCGGCACCAACAGTTTTTTATCATTTTCAGGTACTTGTCTGATTTCATTTTCAAGCCAAAACACCCGCTGTTTCAAATGCCCCAATTCAACCGGTTTCAACTCCCGTTTCAAACTTAAAACACGGGTAATATAACCGTATATCGGCAACCATTCCAGCAGTTCTTTTCCGGTATAGCCTTTTTCTCGCACCAGTTCGATCAGCTCCAAAATAAGGTGCGATTCCAAAAACTCCGGCTCAATTTCGCCCGCATTTTCAAAAAAAGCTTCTCGAAAAAAAACTTTTGCAGTGCGAGTTTCACCGTACAACTCATAGGCATCCGCAAGCTCGGCTAAAATTTTAGAACTTGAGCTGTCAATCGCAAATGCAGCACGTAGAAACTCGACTGCCTGCTCATAGTTTCCCAGCGCTTTAAAACAAACTCCTATTCGCCTGCAGAGCTGCGGATTAGTTACCGCAGATTCCGGTGAATACAATTTTGCATAATATCCGAGCGCTGTCCGAAAAGCTAAACTCCGAAACGTATAAATAAATGGTTCACGCAACGGGGCGCCGTCTTTTTGCATATATTCCAAAAAAGGCTTCCAGTTATTCAAAAAGTATTCACCCGCCTCAAAGTAATCACTAATCAAACGGGCTTCATCAAAACGGTTTCCCCAAAAAGCACTGCATTTACTCACGTATTGTAAATCTTCGTTATCCAGGTCTTGTGTCAACTGTTTCTCCACGGTAGCCTGCCCCGCGGCAAAATCTCCATTTCGAAACAAACACAAAGCTTTGTCCAAAGCTTCGTTCACAAGCCTAGTACCGGTCATCACATTTTATTATATCCAAAACTAAAATTAAAGTCAATGAAAAACATAATAAAAAGGTACCATAATATAAAACTTGTATTTTAAAGTCAAGACTCTTTTACCAAAATATTTCTTCCATTAACTCATATCTTAGTTGCTTGATTTTTTTTCTTCATTTTGCTATGCTTGATAGCAACCATTTTGCATATAAGGAGAGTAATATGGCATCAATCGAAAAGAGCGAAACAATTACGATAGAGCCGATGCACTGGTCAGACGCTTTTAGCATCGGGTATCCACTGATTGACAAGCATCACAAAAAACTGTTTTCAATCACCGAAAAATTGCACAAACTCATTTATGCTCCTTGCACGGATAAACGCCAACAAAAGATAGCAAACATTGCCGTTGCACTGCGAAATTACGCAATATACCATTTTTCTGCGGAAGAAAATATCCTCAAAAAAAATAAATGCGAATTATACTTTGAACATAAACAGGAGCATGACATATTTATCCAAACCGTTGAACGCCTTTTTCCCAAACTTATCGGAGGCGACTTACCAGCGCAGAAAGAAGTGTACGAATTTTTAGTTAATTGGCTCGTTCACCACATTTGCGAATCGGATAAACGTTGGGCTGATCGGATTCATCTTGGGAAAAATACCGATTCGCCTTCCTAGTTTATGAATACTGCAGGGTATTTTACAACAAATAATTTTCAGCAAAAAAACACTCAATTCCTATTTGATATTTGTTCAAATTGAAAATAAAAAAGCCGCCCAAAATAGGCGGCATCTTTACAGCATAACCGATTTTACCAGTTATCGTCCATATCGTCCGGATCGGACATTTCAACTTCATATAAGTCGGTAACGGCTCGTAAATCATCAAAGTAAATATAGTATCTACCATAAGACTCGTCGAGATCGCAGTTAATTTTGAAACCGACTACTTTCAGTCCGATGTTTTTACCGTAGTGGGTATTGCGCTGAATAATTCCGGAACCGGCAAAGGCATTAACCCCTTGCGGTGGAATAGCGGCAGTCATCAGTTTCCAGCCGGCATGATTCAATTTACCGACATAAATTTCAAACTGCTGACCGAAAAAGTCTTCTACAATGAGACTTAACTCATGCGGAATACTTCGTCCGATAACCCAAACACTTACGGTCTTGGTAATACCTTCAATCGGAAGCGGTTTCGCCGCTTTCACGGTAAAAGAGTTCATACCGCGTCGATAAAACGAAACTTTTGCACCGTACACCTTTGAATCGGGAATATTCATATCCGCTTCATCTTCAATCGGCTGTTTATTCATCGGAGCGCCGTCAAACAATTTACCTTCGATAAATCCTTCATCGCTCGACATTGCAACCTTCCAAGTCCCTTCCGTTTCAAATTTATCAACAGAAACTTCCTTTAAACGTACTTCAGCGGAAGTAACTCCAATTCGAGTAGGATCGGCTGCATCCAATGTGGCAAAATCCTGATTCTCGGCAGCATCGCCTTGGTTCTGTGCAAACACAAAACCAAATGGTATAAAAGTCAATAAAACAAAAGCAAAAAACTTTTTCATTTATTTACCCTCCTCGGTTGTTTCATTATCAGTTGTATTACTTTGCTCAAATGCGGCGTCCGTCAGTTCATAACCGTCATAGGAGTCAAAAAACACGTTCGTCAACGCTTGAAGTTCATCAAGGAAGAAATAAAAATTGTCGACGCGCTCAGTCGGGCTGGTTCGAACACGGAAACAGACCAAACTCAAACCGGCACTTCCAAGATAACCGGTCGTTTGCTTGATCGTTGTGGGAATACTCACTCCCATGTTTTTCCAACCTTTAAAATTCAGCCAACCGATCGGCAATACGTGAACACGCCCTTCCGCATCGCGGAGCAACACTTCAAGCTGATAAAAATAATCAGCACCCCATACCCACATATCAAGCCGTGCAACGGTACCTTTGAAAGGAATTTCGTACGGTTTTCCTTCAACGGTCGGAACAATATCGAACCAGTTATCACCCATTCGGTTAAACTTCGACTGGACCCCTAAAAAGCCCTTTTTGTTCTCTTCACCGTTTTGCGGATACATAACGCGCAACGCCAGAGGCATTCCTTCAAAATTTTGTAACTTCGGATATCCGTCAGTTGCAAACTTACTCGCGTGGACTTCCCACGTCCATTCCACTTCTTCGCTTCCGTCAAAAGTATCAACCATATAGGTTTGGTAGCTTTTATTATAGTCCTGTGCCGTTACAGGCAACATGCAAAAAGCCGATGCTAAGACGCAGCATGCAAACATAAAACCGCCTTGTTTCATCAAAAACTCCTTTTTTCTGTTCGCCAGAATAAATTTGAATTTTTTCAAGCAAGCGACCAAAAAAAGAAAGCCCTGTATCT
>CALDWC010000141.1 GCA_937923945.1 uncultured Treponema sp. | reverse complement strand
AGATTTTAAAGGTGGGCACTGATTAATTCTCGATTGAATTAATCAGTGCCTCCTTGAAGGCGATATTGCGGTGGAAGTAAGCATTAAAATTATGGACAGCTTTATTGAAATGCGTAAATTTTTACTGTCAAACCGTGAGCTTTTTTCACGATTGGATAGAGTAGAACTGAAACAACTGGTAACTGATAAAAAGTTGGAAGAGATTTTTAATTACCTTTCAAGTCAGGCGGAAGTAAAACAAAATATTTTCTTTAACGGACAGATTTATGATGCATTTAAGTTTATAGTCGACTTAATTAAAAAGGCAAAAAAAGAAATTATCCTCATAGATAATTATGTAAACCTTGATACTTTGAATTTAT
Organism: uncultured Treponema sp.; assembly: GCA_937923945.1. Classification (GTDB taxonomy): domain Bacteria; phylum Spirochaetota; class Spirochaetia; order Treponematales; family Treponemataceae; genus Treponema_B. The sequence continues at coordinate 18,817 of CALDWC010000141.1, read as the reverse complement.
TGTGCAAGAAAAACGATGGCGTACATATCATTATTGTCGGAGCGGAAAAGAAAAAGCCGAGCGATAACGACATAGAGAAATTTAACGCACAGTATCCGAAACTTACTTTTAAGCATACATCTGATTTTCACGATAGATTTTTAATCCTTGATGCGAAATGCGTTTATCACATAGGTTCATCAATAAAAGATGCAGGGAAAAAGACTTTCGGAATGAGCAAGATTGAAGATGAATCGCTAATAACTGCTTTGCGTAAAAAGCTTTTTACCATAACGCATGAAGGTACGAGAGATGAGTAAAATAGAAGCGCTCCTAAAAAATGAAAAAGTGGAATGGAAAAAGCTGTGGGAAATTACAGCGTGGGACAAAAAATTTAATGGAATTGAAAAATTTAAGCAACATAAAATAAAAAAATATCATTATTATCTATCTAATCAGCTTAAAGAATTGTCATCAGAAAAAGGAACTATCAAAATCTTAACAACTAATAAAACAGAACTTTATGCTTCTGAAGAAAGCGTAAAGGATAATATTAGTGAAGGCGAAATTGTTTGTATACCGTGGGGTGGAAATCCAATTGTTCAATATTATAAAGGAAAATTTATTACCGGCGATAACAGAATAGCAACTTCTTTAGATACTGATAAATTAAATAATAAGTTTTTATATTATACTTTGTTAAATAAATTAGATTTAATAGCAAGTTTTTATAGAGGTTCTGGCATTAAACATCCAGATATGTATAAGATTTTAGATTTAGAAATTCCAATCCCATCCATTAAAACACAGGAAAAAATCGTAAAGATTTTAGATACTTTTACGGCGCTTACTACGGAGCTTATTGCGGGGATTGGTACAGAGCTTACTTTGCGACAAAAACAGTACGAATATTATCGGGATATGCTTTTAAGTGAAGAGTATTTGAATAAGTTGTCTGAAAACCCCTATATTATGCAAGAGTATTTAGTAAACATAATTACACTTGGTGAAATAGGAGAAATTCAAATGTGCAAAAGAATTTTAAAAGAACAGACTTCATCGCACGGTGAAGTTCCATTTTATAAGATAGGCACTTTTGGGAAAACAGCAGATTCATTTATTACTCAAAAATTATTTAATGAATATAAGGAAAAGTACAACTATCCAAAAAAGGGCGAGGTTTTAATTTCAGCAAGCGGAACAATTGGAAGAACAGTAATTTTTGATGGCAAGGATGCTTATTTTCAAGATAGTAATATAGTTTGGATTTCTCATAATGAAGAGATTGTTCTAAATAAATATTTATTTTATTTATATCAAACAATTAATTGGAATCCATCGACAGGCGGAACAATAAACAGATTATATAATTACAATTTAAAGAACATTAAAGTTGCTTTACCGTCAATTGAAATTCAAAACAAGGTTGTTGAAATACTTGATGCGTTTCAAGCGATGGCGCATCAAGTGAGCGGACTTTTGCCGAAAGAAAGAGAGCTGCGACAAAAACAGTATGCATATTATCGGGAGAAGCTTTTGAATTTTGGCACGGCATTTGCAGAGAGAGAGAGAGAAAAAATAATACCTGATGCTTATTTTGTTGTATTGAAAGAAGCGGCGGATATTGTTGGAGTAAAGCTATTTGAAGTTGAGTGGAAAATGTTAGGAGAAGTTTCGGAGATAAATAGAGGTGCATCGCCACGACCGATATCAAAATATATAACAGATAATATAGATGGAATACCTTGGATTAAAATTGGCGATATAAATGCAAATTCAAAATATGTTACAAGCACGAAGCAGATAATAAGTGTTGATGGTGCAAAAAAATCGAAGGTATTAAAAAAAGGCGATTTTATAATGTCAAATTCTATGAGTTATGGACGACCTTACATTCTTGAAATTGACGGAGCAATTCATGATGGTTGGGCTTCTATAAGTAATTTTGACGATTATTTAAATTCAGACTTTTTATATCATTATTTGAGTACATCAATGGTTAAAGATTATTGGGAAAAAAAGATTAATACATCATCTGTAAGCAATTTAAATTCTGAAATAATCGGTTCTTTAAAAGTCCCTTTGATTGATAAAAATCTGCAAAAAAATATAGCAAAAAAACTTGATGCATTGCATATGTTAGTAAATAGTATTTCTGAGGGTTTGCCGAAAGAAATAGCGCAGCGACAAAAACAGTATGAGTATTATCGGGAAAAACTCTTAGACTTTCCAAAATAGAGGAGGCATATTATGTCAGAAAATATACGGTACAATAAATCAACCATTGCCGAAATGACAAACGGCATTATCTTAGCGCGTTTTGAAAAAGAAAGCTGTGTGCGGGAAACATCCTATCAAAGCGAAGCGGAACTTGAACGACAAATGATTGCAAGTTTAGTTTCACAAGGTTATGAGCGTCTTGTAGTAAAGTCAAACGATGATTTATATGCAAATGTAAAAACGCAAATCGAAAAGTTAAACGGCGTATCTTTTTCGCCTAGCGAGTGGCAGCGATTTTTGCGTGAATATCTTGATGCTCCGAATGAAGGCAGAACGGAAAAAACGCGCAAAGTACAAGAAAATCATATCTATGATTTTACCTTTGACGATGGACATTTGAAAAATATTAAAATTATCGATAAACAAAATATTCACCATAATTTTTTACAAGTTACCAATCAAGTGCGGCAGGAGGGCCGGCACCCTAATCGATATGATGTAACGATATTGGTAAACGGTTTACCGCTTGTCCATATTGAATTAAAAAAACGCGGAGTTAATTTAACGGAAGCGTTTAATCAAATTCACCGATACAGCAAAGAAAGTTTTAACAGCGAAAACTCTTTATACAAATATGTGCAGATCTTTGTTATTTCAAACGGTACCTTTACGCGGTATTTTGCAAACACAACGATACAAGATAAAAACAATTATGAATTTACCTGCGAGTGGGCGGATGCAAAAAACAAAGCGATTTGTGACTTGGAAGATTTTACGAAAACATTTTTTGAAAAAAGAGTACTGCTCGAAGTTATCACGAAATACTGCGTGTTCGATGTGAATAATACGCTCCTTGTTATGCGTCCCTATCAAATTGCAGCAACTGAAAGGATCTTGTGGAAAATTAAATCAAGCTATGAAGCAAAAAAATGGGGTAAACCGGAAGCGGGCGGTTTTATTTGGCATACGACCGGTTCCGGGAAAACGCTCACTTCGTTTAAAGCCGCTCGTCTTGCAACCGAGTTGCCGTTTATCGATAAGGTGTTTTTTGTTGTCGATAGAAAAGATTTGGATTATCAAACGATGAAAGAGTATCAGCGTTTTCAGCCTGACAGTGTCAACGGGAGCACGGATACCAAAAAGCTCAAAGAAAATATTGAAAAAGATGATAATAGAATTATTGTAACGACGATTCAAAAATTGAATGAGTTTGTGAAAAAAAACAAAAATCATCCGGTGTATCAAAAGCAGGTGGTACTTATTTATGATGAATGCCACCGCTCGCAGTTCGGTGATGCGCAAAAAAATATTCGAAAATCATTTAAAAAGTATTATCAATTCGGCTTTACCGGCACGCCTATTTTTCCGGAAAACTCGCTCGGCAGCGATACAACGGCGGGCGTGTTCGGTGCACAGCTTCACAGTTATGTAATTACCGATGCCATTCGTGACGGAAAAGTTTTAAAGTTTAAAGTTGATTATAACAACATTACGCCGCAATTTAAAAATGCCGAAATAGAATGCGACGATGAAAAATTAAAAGTGCTTGAAAAGAAAATGCTCCGGCATCCTGAACGAATTGCAGAAATAACACGGCATATCTTAAAAGTCTTTGATGCAAAAACGCGACGCAATGAGTGTTACGATTTGAAACATAAAAGGCAAAACGGTTTTAACGCACTGCTTGCCGTACAAAGTATTGAGGCGGCAAAGTTGTATTATGAAGCATTTGAAAAACAGCAGCAAGATCTTCCGTTAGAAAAACGATTAAAAGTTGTAACTATTTATAGCTTTGCCGCAAACGCCGAACAAGGTGCTGCGGGAGAAATCCCCGAAGAAAATTTTGAAGTGTCTGCAATGGATGCAACAGCAAAAGAATTTTTAGATAAAGTTTTAAATGATTATAACGGATATTTTAAAACAAACTTTTCAACGGAAAGCAGTGAATTTCAAAATTACTATAAAGATGTATCGTATAAAGTGAAAAACCGTGAAATTGATTTACTCATTGTTGTCGGAATGTTTTTAACCGGTTTTGATGCTCCGACATTGAACACGCTTTTTGTTGATAAAAATTTACGCTATCACGGACTTATTCAAGCGTTTTCGAGAACGAACCGAATTTACAACAAAGTAAAAACATTCGGTAATATCGTGTGTTTTCGCGATATGGAAAAAGCGACGCAAGATGCAATTAAACTTTTCGGCGATGAAAAGAGCGTCAATATTATTTTGGAAAAAAGTTATGCGGAATATATGAACGGTTTTACGGATGCGGAAACCGGAAAAGCGGTGAAAGGATATAAAGATATTTGTACTGAAATGCTTTCAAAGTTTCCGGAACCGACCGAAATCACGCTTGATGCGGATAAAAAAGAATTTGTAAAACTGTTCGGTGAATTGTTGCAAGCGGAAAATATTCTTAAAAACTTTGATGAGTTTGAAAGCTTTGAAAAAATAATTTCGGAGCGGATGATGCAGGATATGAAAAGCGTTTATGCAGATATTCGCGAAGAGTTTCTTACGTACAAAAAAGATGCATCAAGCGAAAATATGCACATTGATTTTTCCGATATTGAATTTCAAATTGACTTACTCAAAACGGACGAAATAAACTTGGATTATATTCTTGCGTTGATTTTAGAAAAATCAAAAGAAAGCACGAATCTTGAAAATCTAAAAGAGGAAATCCGCCGTGTTATCCGATCGAGCCTCGGTACGCGCGCGAAAGAGACTTTGATTATGAATTTTATCAATAACACAAATCTTTCGGCACTGCAAGACACTGATGATATTCTCGAAGCGTTTTACGGATTTGCCCGAAAAGAAAAAGACGCGGAAATCAAAAGCGTAATCAAAAATGAAAACTTAAAAGCGGATTCAAAGCGTTTTATCGAAAGGGCAATTTCAAAAGGGTATATCGAATATGCAGGCGATGAATTGGATCGTCTGATACCGCCTGTTTCACGGAGAGGCGGAGCGCGGGAAAAGAAAAAAGAATCGGTGCTGGAAAAAATCAGACGTCTTGTTGAAATTTTTATCGGGATTTAAGGTGAACACTGAAAGCGCTGTTGCTTGATACACTACTGATTTTTTCATAAGGAGGCACTGATTAATTCAATCGATAATTAATCAGTGCCTCCAAAAGGGCTTTGCAAGCTATGTAATTTTTTAAAAGTGATACTCCGCACTTAACTGTATAAAGTGATTATTTTTCCAGTTAGGAAATTCACTTTTTTTATTTTCCGCATAAAAGTAGCCGCCTTTCCCTTCAATGTAAAACTCATCCTTTATTTTGTATTTAATGTTCGGCATGATAATCACATCATTGTTTTCGATGCCCCACATCACGGTCAGCGAATCGCTCAATCGTTCATTGAGCCACGAGTCCGAAATATTGACGACAAGTTTATTGGCGGTCGATTTTTCCGATGTGTTCCAATCCATATCGAACTTGCCGCCAGTGTGATTATCCTTTACTTTGTTAAAACCGATAATGTACGACCCGATATTCTGCACATTTACGTTAAGATTATTGAGCGGAATATCCACATCAAAGCCTAACACCCACTGTATGCTGTTATTGTGTACGGCAGGATCGTCGCCTTTAAAATCGTAAGTCAGATAATAGGCTAACTCGCTGCGGAAATTAAACATCGCGACCGCCGCTCCGAAATCAATGCCGAAAATATGGAGCGGATCGTAGTATACACAATCGGGTAGATGTTCAAAATTACCTTTCATAATATTTTTCTTCATGCTTTCTGCATCAAGCGATGGCGTTTTATAATGCCCGTAATAATACTGAAAACCCATATCGGTCGGACCCGCAGAACCGGTCAAGCGCAAACCGTACTGCCCGTATTTTATATCTTTCGTATTCGGCAAAAAATCACCTTTTACATTTTCTATCATAGGCATAACGATCGGTTTAAACTGCGGCGGTACGAGACCGATAAACGGCGCAAACATACTTATAAGCGTTTGTTGCATTTGCTCTCTTTGTGCAGGAACCCACATACCTTTTTCAGCAACGCGGTCAGGTGTCATCGTCGGTGCCCACGCAAGTTCAAGCTTCAGCGGAATCGGCGCGTTGTAGGCAAGATGCACCATAGGCTCTCCCAGTCGCCGATCAATGTAATCGGGAATTATAAAGTCGGTAAAATCATTTGCGTTAAAAACGTCAAGAACGTGGAGCTTGTCTCCTTTTCCCCATACGAGTTTCATCTTACCCGCCGACAAAACAAAATCTCCGAGAAAAGCGCGCATCGTAAACTCATCAAGTACGTCCCACGGATACTCTTTTATCGTCAGCGGCTTAAGTTTAAGATGTGAATCCAGTTCCGTGTTTGTTCCCGCATATTTTAAATGCAAAGCGAAAGAAGGCATTGCTGCAACTTGTTTTATATCTTTGTGCGGATAAAAGCGAATGCCCAATTGAGCATTTCCCGAAATGTCAAGACTTGATGAAGTCGCTTTTGTGCTGTCATCATTTTCGCCGCTGATCATATCCGCTCCGTCAAAAAAAGAATCTTGAGCGGCAAGACTTGCCATGCTAAAAAGACAAGCAATAAAAATCACCGTTTTATATTTTTTCATACATTACTCTCCATAAGGAGGCACTGATTAATTCAATCGAGAATTAATCAGTGCCCACCTTTAAAATCTATTGTTTCGTAAATGTTCAGAATCTACCTTATTATACTGAACATTGAGAAAGAATAAGGAAACGCTGTTAAACGGCGTCAAGCCTTTAATCAGCGTTTCCATAAGTTAAGGCATATGGCAGTAGGGTTGAAAGTCTGATGTTTGAAGTATGAGATTCTTGCTTCTCATACCTCTTACCTACTGCCTATTGCCTCTAGCCTTTTACTTTGTTTACATCCGTCCGGTACTCAAGAAATTTTGAGTGAACAACTTGTCGTTAATCGGCTTATCAAGTTCCAGCTGCACAATTTCAATCTGTGTTGAATGCTTTGTTTGAACGTTTGTCAAACTGCCCTTTGTCGGAATCCAATAGTTGTTTTTCTTTTCGAGCTTTTCTACGACGAGCACTTTCAACAAGGCGCCTTTTTTATCGTACATTTCAGCCTTAACCGGAATGTGCGTGTTCTTGTCAACGTATGCAATCTTCTTGGAATAGCTGCTTGACTTCGGGTCAACCGCGACCGACTCAACTTTCCAGCAGTCATATCCGTTCACCGTTTCATCGCCAACCAGCGTGTGCTTATCTTCATCAATCTTTCGTGTTTCAAGATCATCGTAACTGGCATCGGTTCCCATAAAAGGCTTTGAACCTTCAGCTCCGGCAATTCGGCGGACAGTTCTGAGACTCGGCAGATAAATCCACTTATCGTTTGCTCTGTCCTTGTTTATAACCTGCAAAAACCGCGTGCCCTTTACCGAAGCAGGGGACACAAAAGAAATTACGGCAGCACCGGTGTCATCGCCGGAATCTTTTGCCCATTCTTCAATCATCCGCTCCTCAGTACTGCCTTTCGCATCCGTAAGCGTCATTTTCACGGCACTGTGCGTAAATTTCGGGCGCGGAACGTCGAGCGATTTTTGGATAACACTTCTTCCGTCCTCTGCAAAGAGAACTCCAACCGAACATACTGCTGCAAATAACAGCATACCTAATTTTTTGAATAATGATTTATTCATTTTTTTCTCCTTCCGGCTTTTTCGCAAGAAGTTTTTCATGCGATTGAGCCATAAATTTAGGTTTGAAAATATTTAATACAACAGGCAGTATGGTTAAGGCTGCAACGGAACTGGTAAGCATAACCTCTGCGACCAAAAACCCTACAAACCTGAGCACGACAAATTGTGAAAAGCAGAGTACCAAAAATCCGAATCCGACCGAAAAGGCATTGATTGCAATACCCTTGCCGGAGTTCTTCAGCGTTTGAATGGTAACCTGCGTTAAATCGGAACTGAGCAACCGTTCATTATGGTAGTCATTCATAAAGTGAACGGTGTAGTCAATACCGATACCGATTGCGATTGAAGCCACAAGGCTTGTAACCATATCCAAGTTTATGCCGGTAAGCGTCATAATACCGAAGTTCAGCAAAATCGAAACACACAGCGGAACCGCCCCAACCAAACCTGCAACGGGTGAACGGTAAAACACCGACAAAATGCCGAACACAATCGCAATTGCCAAAAGCAAACTGGAAATTTGGCTTGAAATAATCATCGAAGTCATAGCAACTTCAAGCTCACCCAAACCGGCGGCTTCCAGTGTGTAGCCTTCCGGGAAGTGGGTTTTGGCAAAATATTCCGCATCTTCAATCACGGCTTTCATTTTACCGGTATCATGAGTTCTCATTGTTACTCGCATTCGCGTCTTTGCCGGTTCAAGGTTTGCATCCAAAAGCGAATCAAGCGAACCGGAATATAATACCAGATATTGCGATACAATATTTTTTAATTCTTCACGGGTACTTACCGGATACTTTTCAATATCATAAGGAATTTCGTAGTAAGCTGCACCTCGATAATTCAACTCCCGTTTAAGAGAATCCAGGAACTCAGGTACCGTCAGTTCCCCGCTTGCAGAATGTGAATAACCGCGCGCATAAGCGGAAACAAACAAGTTAATGAGATCCTCCGAACTCATATTGTCCAAGTGTACCGCACGGTTAAGCGGCTCGGATACAACAGCGGCAGCGGTCGGCTCATCATCAAAGAAACTGCCCGCACTTTCATCCGAATCTTCGGTGTCAAAAAAGCTGCCCGACGATTCACCGGTATTCTCGTCATCAAAAAAGCTCCCGCCGGTTTCACCCGAATTTTCATTATCAAAAAAGCTGCCTACACTTTCGCCTGAACTCTGCGAACTTGCGACCGTGTCCGCGCGGTCGACGCTCATAACCTGATTCATACGCTTGACAAAATCCGTAAACGAAAGAATTTTTCCTATATCAGGATGGTTCGCTTCCAGATAATGTTGCATGTCATCCATTTGCTTTAAAATTTCAGGCTTGCATATATCGCCTTTTTCCTGCCCCGAAATAACGAAGCTAAAACCCGTACTTCCGACATACTTTTCATCGATTGCTTGCACATCTTTTCTGACAACCGAATCTTTTGGAAAATATTCCAAAAATGCGGATTCAATGTTCAAATTATACACACCCCAAATCGAAAGTCCGATAATCACCAAAAGCCCCACGATAAAACCGGTGCGTTGCTGATTAAGATGCGAATATATTTTATCCAGTCCCGATCCGTTTTTACCGATACCGAGCGCTGCTCGGCGTGCATTATTTTTAATTGCCCGCAAACTCATTTTGTGCTGCTGTTTCTGCACCCGCTTCAGCGGCTTTAACATGAGCACTGCCGGAATAAAGGTGAAAGCCATCGCCAGTGCAATTACAATACCGATCGCACTGTAAATCGCGAATGCTTTCAGCGGTTTAATCGGACTTGTAATCGTTGAAACAAAACCTGCAATGGTTGTAATGCCTGCAAGAAAAACAGGCGATTTGGCATTTTTTAAAGTTTGCGTTACCAGTTCTTGATGCCGTTCTTGGTTCGTAATTAATCCTTCTCTTCCCAGCCCCTGATAATAATAATTCACGATATGAATACCGTACGCAGAGCCGACCGCTATCAGCAGTACCGGAATACAGCTTGAAACAATCGTCAGCGGCTCACCGACAATGGCCATAATACCGATCGTCCAAACCGTACTAATCAGCACGGCAATCAGCGGAAGAAGCGTTCCTTCCATATTTTTAAACGAAAAGAACAAGCAAAGCAGTACAACCAATATAATAAGCGGAATTAAGTGTTTCAGATCATCATACATGTATATCTTTGCATATTCGCTCAATACCGGATCGCCTGCAATGCGATAGGTTAAGCTGCGATCGCCTTGTACCGTGTCTTTTACCAGCTTGACTGTGTCGGCATAAAGGGTACTCAACTCAGGCGGGGTAACCTCGTCCGATATAGTGACAACAATTTGTACCCCTTTAAAGTCGGATGAAATAAGCGTACCGATATAGGCACTCGGCCATTCTAAAATCCTGTTTCGCAAGGTTTCAAACTCTTGCCTTGAGCCCGTAAAATCATCGGGAATTAAACTGCCTGTTACCAACTCGCCTTCATTGTCGGTGATAAAGTCAATAGTCGTCAGCGACTCAACTTTTGTGACATAGTTAAGGTTTCCCGCTGCTTCGGATATTTTTGCAATTTTATCAAGCGCATCTTTATAAAGGATAGTATCTTCTTTGGTTTCGATAACAATATCCATCGTGTATTGATCGCCGAAGGTATCGGTTAAAGCATTATACCGCTGATAGGATTCATGATTTTCAGGGAAAAAGTGCCTTAGTTCATTATCCATCAGTATATGGGGGATCATACATGTAAAAAATACCGTTGCCGCAAAAATCACGGCAAGCGTAATCCAACTTTTTTTCGTTTTGTTCATAAATTGTTTTCTCCTCGTAGCCTATTCATTGGGCTAAAATGTTTGAAAAATATTTTTAATCAATGGAAATAAATCATCATTCCGATGATTGTACCGAAATTCGCATTCTTTCAAATGCAGCAAAAACGAACCGCGCGAAAAGCCGTTAAACTTTGCCAAGCGTTCTTTTGCAAAATGCAAAAAGTTTTCAATGCAAGCAATGTGTTCCTTTTTGATTTCCGCCACATCATAAAAAACCTGATACTGATCGCATGCTTTGAGCAGCAGCCTATTATAGTTTTCGTCATGAGCGGAAAAAACCTGTTCCGCGTTACCGGTAATCATCGCGTGTAAACTGTTTTCGGAAAGGTCTTCCAAAATGGCGGTAAATACTTTTCTGCCTCGTTGAAAAATCCCCAATATAGGACCTTTTTCAAACGCTTCTTTGATTTTTTCACTTCGCACGCGCGCTTTTTCCAAACGTGATGCCATCTTTGTCTGCAGATCCAAACCGTTTGAGTGTTCAAAATCATGATATTTGAGAATCTTACGGCGAAAAAGACCGTAATAGCGGTTCACTGTGTTTCGATTTATGTTTGCAATCTCGCTTGCTTTTGTTGCCGTAAGATCATCGCTGAAACATTTTAAAAGCGCATCCACCTGATCCGACATCAATTTTATTTGCATTTTCGTTCCTCGTTTTTCCTATCTAGTCAAGCAACTAGTCTAGGTTATAGTTACAAAATACTGAAACTCAGCCGAAAAGGCAAGAGAAAAGTTTATATTTTTGACTGTTTCAAGTACTTTTACATACAGCCGGAGTGCGTACCGCTATAAATTTGAGATAAAATACAGCTGTAGTAGCAGTCTAAAAATACAAAGCCTGTAAATAAAAATGGAGACTGTGTATCTCTGAAAATACAGAGTGTTAACGAAAACGCCGGTAAACGACCGTCAAGCCTTTAATCGGCGTTTCTTTAAAGAATAAGTGGATAGCTTTTTATCGCTTTTGTTTTTATTTTCACTTTTGTCAATCATACTGAACGAAACTTCACTTTTTAAAAGTTGCATTCCCTGCGATGTAATTTTTCAAGTGTGGTATTCATCACGGCTCAAAAAAATTTGGCACAGTAATCCCGAAATTATCTGCCGTATTTCTTTTTCAGTATACTCTTTTATAATGCCGTAAATTGCAAGCCGGTGAAAATTTTTCGCAAGCAAATTTTCGCTTTTGCTTTCTCGTAAAATAGCGACAATTATGCCGGCAACAACTCCAGCTTGTTCTTTTTTATTTTATAGGTGTTATAACGTATCATTCAAATTGTTTTTTTACTCCTAATCGAATATCTTTTGTAAAATATCGTTGTGAGTTTTATAAATTATAAAATCTTCTAATAGATAATAATTTTTTTTCTGTTATCGCCACGGTCGTGTTCCTTTATAAAGTCCATCATCATTTTTAAAGGCGGCGTTTTTATCGTCTGTTCCTTGAAAATGGGTGCTTTTATGATTGTTTTCGTTATTTTCAATATCAAGCAAAAAATAGGTATCGAGTGGTTCACGTTCATCTATAAATTTATAATTATTATTTTTATCTACTTCTTCGTTATCGTTATTTGTTGTGTCTAAGAGGCGATATTTTGTTATGTTGTTTTTTGTACTCATAACATGCAGCCATGCGTGTATAACAGCTTTGTCTGACGGCTTTAATTTGAGCGTACCAATAACTGCTTTCGCTTTTATTCCCAAAGAACGTAACAGTGCCGCTGTAAGTGAAGTATATCCCTCACAAACCGCTACACCCGAATCTAAAACGGACTTTGCATCTTGTTTACGATATAATTTATTTTCAGGATCATTTGACAGTATGCTTTCATAGTCATATCTAACATGATAACAAACATAATCATGAATTGCTTTTATAATTTCCATATCAGTTTTTTTCCCTTCTTGTATCTTTTTTGCAAGTTCTTGTATCTCATCATTATCACTTTGAATAAAAAATGAAGGGTATAAAAACCTTCCATCCTCATCTCGAGTGTTATATACCTTAAGAACATATAAAGGCTCATCTTTATTGTAGCTTACGGCACTTATGTTTCCTTCTCCAACTCTATGCACCTCAATATCCAGAATCTTATATATTTTTACGGTATAATTACCTTTTCCGAATGGAAGCCATATACGAAAGGAAAAGTCGTTACGCGGATAATATTTTGCAGTTAAATCCGTACCATCTTTTGTAACCGTAACTAGAGCATAGTTATACATAAGGTTGTTTTTCACCGTTCCTGAAAAATCAAAGAATGCGTCTGCCTTAAAATTTGCTACACGAGGGTTTCTAAGTTTAAATGTATCTACATCTTTTAACGATGGAGCATTTTTATTCTCTTCACGCCCGAGATATAAAGTGGAGTTATATAAAAAAGCGGTATCAACATGAGCGTTTGCTTTGTTTGTATTTTCCAGTGATGGCGTACACGAGAAAAATGATAGAGATAAAAATACTGCAAATATAAAAAAAGGCTGTTTCATAGTATATTTCTTCCTCGATATATAGTTAAAAATGGGACGCATGTTTTTAGGGAAACGCTGATTAAAGGCTTGACGCCATTTAACAGCGTTTCCTTATTGTTTCTCAATGTTCAGTATAATAAGGTAGATTCTGAACATTTGCGAAACAATAGATTTTAAAGGTGGACACTGATTAATTCTCGATTGAATTAATCAGTGTCTCCTTAGGCATACGGCCCAATTAAGTTTAAATCCTATTTATATTCTGCTGCAAAAGTTGTATCATGTGCTCTCATTTTTAGAGTGAGCTCTTTTGACTTTTTTTGATCTTCTGTTAGTTTCGGTCCGTAATCTTCGTAATATTCACCAACATACCATCCTGAAAAAGTTTGTCCTGTAGGAGCTTTGTCAGCAATGATTGTAAATTCCGCACCCTCAGGAAGTTTAATATCTTTTTCCGTATATCCTTTTATGCTTCCTTGTTGAACACAAAGTTTATATAGCTTTTCAATTCCTTCACCGGTTGTAAATGATTTGCGTATTTCGGCTCTTATTTTAGTATTAGTACCGGATTTTATAGTATCGTCAATTACTATGTAATATTTTGTATAACCTTCTAACGGCTCCGGATCTAATACGAGATGCGTTTTTCCTGCCATTGTAAAAGTTATTTTTGTTTTCAAAATACCATTGTCATTGATTTTTTCGTATTGAGCATTCGTTAATCTTGAGTCATCACTACCTATACCGGTTTCCTTTGTTGTAATATATATTCCAGTCCCCTTTGTGTTAGTTTCAGTATTAGGAACTTTATAGCTACTTATATCTATGAGTTGGTTAAAAATAATGGATACAGTGCTTTTTACGTTCACATTTTCAATGTCATTTTCAGTCATGAGATTTTTACTTTCATCATCATTTAGAAGAATTTTTTCTACTTCGAGAGGGGGCTGCTCAGCACTATCGATTTGAGCAATTTTGAAATTAAATATTTGCTCCGCGTTTGTGTACCAAAGTTGATATTTATCTGAAAATTGTGCCTTAATTTTTAATTGATAGCCTTTAGCAAACGTATTGCTTCCACGTAAAGCTCCAAGAGGTTCTACAATAATACAACCGTCTTTTTCATCGTAGGAATATGTACTCGGAAGTTCCGCACCATTGGCTTCAAAGCTTATATAGTTATTTAAATTTTTGAGAGCTTTATCTTTTTCATTATTTGACCAAAATTTTATAGCATTATTTACTTTTAGCTTTATGGAAACAGGGTTTTCGACTTCTATATTTTCTTTGAATTCTTTACCATTGATTTCTAAAATAGAAAATTGCGGTTTTGCAGGAATTTTTTTTATAATTGAAGCGGAAGCTAACTCCGAATCGTCGCTCGAGTACGCTTTTACTTCTATTTTTATATCTTTTGGACTATTCTCCATTTTATCATCAACTTCGACATCGCCATCGAAGGCTGTTCTAAACTTCGTTTCAGTAATTTTACTATCATTTGTTTTTTCACCGTCAATAAACACATTATAATACGCTGCTCCTTTATATGCGACCCAACTCAGTCTGGAATCCAAAGCGTAAATTCCTTCTCCTGTCATCTCACCTATAAAATCTGTTGCAGTGAAATTTTTTATTTTTTCTGTGTTTTTGTGTTTTTGTGTTTTTGTGTTTTTGTGTTTTCACTTCCCGGATCTTGATTACTCTTTGACGCTACACTAGGCGTACAAGAAAAACTACTACTTATTAAAAACAGTGCTAAAAAGCACCTTAAAGTAAGCTTACAATATTTGTTCATAAATATCTCCTAAAAACAATTATGTTAACCTAGTATAACAATTTTGTAAAAAATGTCAATACTATTTAAACTTTTTTTACAAGTATTTAAATGCGTAGAATAAGATTTAAAATTCATTTTCGAAAATTACGTATGACTATTTAAATGTGTCCGGCGAAATTATACGATAAAATAATTTTCAAAAAAATCTTATATTATTTAAGTAGCAAAAAACGTGATTTTTTTGTTGCTGTATTGTTGCCGTATAACCGAAAAATTTTCTGCGCAAGATGAGTTAAAAAGCATGCGGTGAATGTTTTTGTGTTGCAGCACTGTGAAAATGTCTCCTTTTGTTCTATGATGCAAGTTTCAAACAAGTTCTGTTAACCTCTTGTAAAACTGCAGTCAAAACGGTACTATAAATGTTTTGAGAGGGTAGGGTATATGGCTTTTGTACAACTTTCAAAGGTGTGTTTATCGTTCGGTGCGCGGGATATTTTGCAGGATGTAACACTTGTTTTGACAAACGGCACCAAGGCGGCTTTAACCGGTACAAACGGAGCGGGCAAGTCGACGCTCATGAAAATTATTGCGGGACTGCAAAGTGCCGATAGCGGAGAAATTGCGCTGGAAAAAGGAACGCTCGTTTCGTATTTACCGCAAAACGGTATTGTACATTCGGGAACTTCGTTGTACGGTGAAGCCGAAAAAGCATTTACCAAAGCGCGGGAAATCCTTGCCGAACTTGACCGTGTCGGTGCGGAACTGGAGCGCGAAACAAATCAAGCGGCGCAAAAACGTCTTTCTGAAAACTTTTATGCGTTACAGCAAGATCTTGAAGCAAGCGGCTGGCACCGCCGCGAGTCGCTTATCAAAGAAGTACTCGCCGGTCTCGGATTTGCGCGCCACGATTTAACCCGTATGACGGACGAGTTTTCAGGAGGCTGGCAAATGCGGATTGCTCTTGCAAAAATTTTACTGCAAGGTGCCGATATTTTAATTTTGGACGAACCGACAAACTACCTCGATTTGGAAGCCCGCAATTGGCTCGAAACTTATCTCAAAAACTTCAAAGGCGGCTTTTTGCTGGTCAGTCACGATCGGTATTTTTTGGACACGTGCGTAACCGAAACGTATGAGCTTTTTAACGGAAAGCTTACCAAATATTTGGGGACGTATTCAAAGTATGAAGCTCAGCGTGAACAGGAACTGGTAAAAATCGTAAAAGCCTACCATGAACAGCAAGAAGAAATAAAAAAAAGTGAAGACCTTATTCGCCGGTTTCGCTATAAACCGACAAAGGCGGCAATGGTGCAGGAGCGGATTAAACGGCTTGAAAAAATGGAGCGGATTGAAATCCCCGAGCAGTTCAAAAAAATCAAATTTCAATTTCCCGAAGCACCGCATTCAGGGAAAATTGTTTTAAAATTGGAGCAGATTTCAAAACACTTCGGTGAAAAAAAAGTTATTTCCGATTTTGATTTTATCCTCGAAAAAAACGAGCGACTCGTTCTCGTCGGAAAAAACGGTGCGGGAAAATCAACGTTGTTGCGGATAATGACCGGAGTCGATACCGATTTTGAAGGAACGCTCACTTTCGGTGCGGGCGTTGACATCGGATATTTTTCGCAAGACTCGGCGGAAAAACTAGCCGGCAGTGAAACCGTTATTGGTTTACTCGAAAACGAAGCGCCACTCGATTTAATACCGAATTTGCGTAATATGCTAGCGGCTTTTTTGTTCCGCGGTGATGATATTTTTAAATCAATTTCCGTGTTGTCGGGCGGTGAAAAAAGCCGTCTCTCACTTTTACGACTTTTGCTGAAAAATCATAACCTGCTTGTACTCGACGAACCGACAAACCATTTGGATATGCACTCGCAAGATGCCCTTTTGGATGCTTTAAAAAATTTCGGCGGTACGATTATTTTTGTTTCGCACGATAAAGGGTTTATTCAAAAACTTGCAACGCATGTTTTGGAGTTGACGCCGCCACCGGAAGAAAACTTTTTAGCGCCGTCGGTGATTAAAAACTATCCGGGAACTTACGATTATTATGAATACACAACGGGCGCTGAACATGTATCGAATTCCTCGCCGGCAGGAAAAGATACGCTATCCGCCCCGAATAATTCGTCAAAAACAGAATCCTCGTGCGTTAGCGGCGAAAAAAAAGTGCTTTCGTACGCTGAACAAAAAGAATTACGCGCCAAACGGCAAAAACTGGAACGCGAAGAAAAAACGATTATGGCGGAAATTGAACAAACGGAAACGCAGCTTGCGGAAGCGCAAAATTCATTTTCGCTGCCGCAAGTGTACTCCAATGCGGAAAAAAGTAAGAAACTTGCAGCCGAAATTGCTGCACTGGAAAAACGTCACGAAAAACTTCTTGAGGATTGGGAGCGTGTTTCCGAAAAGCTAAGTGAAATGTAAAAAACGGGGCAGGGTAGCCCGCCCCGAAAAATGATTGTTTTATTTATCTTTTGTATTTATTAACATCGAACGGAACGCCGTTGTTGTAGTCTTTGAGAAGTTTGGCAACCGTACCACTTAAAATCAATAGCGCAATAAGGTTTGGTATAACCATAATACCGTTGAAAAAGTCGGACAATTCCCATACAAGGTCGATTTTTAAAAGGCTCCCGATAAAAATGAACGTGACAACCAACAGCTGATACGGAATCAGTGCTTTTGTTCCGAATAAATAACGGATATTTGTTTCGCCGAAATAATACCAACCGATAATCGTCGAAAAAGCGAAAAACAAAAGGCAAACCGCAATAAAAATATAGCCGATTTGTGAACCGGGTAAATGCTGCGAGAACGCTTCTTGCACGAGTTTTATTCCGGTCATGACCGGTTTACCGCCTTCAAACTTTACAATATCCGCACTCAAAACGGCGAAAACGGTAATGTTCAACACGATAAAGGTATCGATAAAAACCGCAACGATACCTAAAACCCCTTGCTCAACGGGATGCTTGACATCGGCAACTGCGTGAGCGTGCGGCGTTGAACCCATACCGGCTTCATTTGAAAAAAGACCGCGGGCAATTCCGTAACGGGCAGCTCGTCCGATTCCGAAACCTAATGCTCCACCCCAAACTGCTCTCGGGTCAAATGCGCCTTTAAAGATAACGGCAAACATTTCCGGAATATGTTTTGCATTGAGGATAATAACAACAAGACCAACCGTAACATAGACAATAGCCATAATCGGTACGATTTTTTCAGTGACGGACGCAATACGTTTGACGCCGCCTAAAAAAATTACGCCGGCAACCAATGCAAGCACGATACCGGTTACCCATGTTGGAATTTTGAATGCATTTTGGAAAGCATCCGAAATCGAGTTTGCCTGTACCATATTGCCCATAAAGCCGAGTGCTAAAATAATAGCAACGGCGAAAAAGCCTGCAAGAAATTTTGCAAAGCCGGTATTTCCCAATCCGGCTGAAATATAATAGGCAGGACCTCCAACGGTTTGACCTGATTCATCTTTGGTCTTGTACACTTGTGCGATACATGCTTCGGCAAAGTTTGTTGCCATGCCGGCGAAAGCTGCAAGCCACATCCAAAAAATAGCTCCCGGTCCGCCCATAATCAATGCGGTCATTGCACCGACTAGATTTCCCGTTCCGACTTGCGCGGCGATAGCCGTTGCAACGGCTTGGAAAGAACTCATTCCGTGTTTTCCCGCTTTTTCCCCCTTGAGGGTGAAGTTGCCGAATAACCGTCGCCAACCCGCTCCGAACTTTCTAACCTGAACACCGCCGAGTTTAATCGTAAAAAACAAGCCGGTACCGCATAAAAGCGGAATTAAAAAATACGGACCCCAGACAATGCCGTTCATCTTTGAAACGAACGCCGTTAATGTCTCCAAAAACTGTTCCATAAAAACC
>CALDWC010000140.1 GCA_937923945.1 uncultured Treponema sp. | reverse complement strand
CTCTAAAAACATCAGTTTTTAGAGATGCCCTCAATTCTCGATTGAATTAATCAGTACCGCCCTACCTTGTATGGATAATAATTTTAAAAATTTATATTAAAAAAATAAAACTTACGAATGCTAAATATAGCATCAATAAATTATTTTATGTATAATTTAAACGCAAACGAGTATGAAAAAGATAGCTTAATTAGTGTGTCATTTCTCGAATTTTAAAGGAGTGCTTTATGATCGAAAATCCCCAACAAAACCGTGACGGTTTTAGTAGCAAGTGGGGCTTTATACTTGCTTGTATCGGTTCCGCAGTCGGCATGGGAAATATTTGGCGATTTCCTATTATGGTTTCCGTTTACGGAGGTTTGACTTTTTTAATTCCCTATTTTCTTTTTGTTATTCTTATCGCTTCGACGGGCGTGGTTGCGGAAATGGCTTTGGGGCGTTCGGCCGGAACAGGACCCGTCGGAGCTTTCGGTAAATGCACGCAGCTCAGATTTGGAAATAAAACTATAGGTGAAGTTATCGGCATTATCCCCGTTTTAGGTTCACTTGCACTCGCTATCGGATACACCTGTGTGCTGGCATGGATATTTAAATACACTTATTTAGCTTTGAGCGGCGCCCTTTATGCAATGAGACAAAATATGGAAGTCATAAGCGGAACATTCGATGTTACCGCGCGTGCCGGCGGAGCAAATCTTTGGATACTGGTAACCATATTGGTCAGTTTCATTATTATGTCGATGGGAATTTCAGGCGGTATAGAAAAGGCAAATAAGATAATGATGCCTATTTTGTTTTTCCTACTCCTTGCCTTGGGAATTTATGTTTTGACACTTTCCGGTTCACACAACGGATATAAATATATATTTACCTTAGATATTTTCGGTCTTGCAAATCCGAAGGTTTGGCTATTTGCTTTCGGGCAAGCATTCTTTTCACTGTCGGTAGCAGGAAGCGGAACAGTCATTTACGGCTCATATCTTTCAAAGGAAGAGGATTTACCTTCAGCGGCATGGACTGTTGCCATGTTTGATACAATCGTAGCATTATTAGCGGCTTTTGTCATTATTCCGGCAATGGCATCCGCGAATGCGCCACTTGATCAAGGCGGTCCGGGTTTAATGTTCATTTATTTGGTCAATATCTTGAACGGAATGGCCGCCGGCAAAATCATAGGGCTGATTTTCTATGTTTGCGTATTATTTGCAGGAGTGAGTTCAATTATCAATCTGTATGAAACGCCGATAGCGTACCTGCAAGACAAGTTCGGTATAAAGCGGATAGCGGCGACGGGCGTTATTCATATCATCGGCTGCGTGGCAGCAATATTTATTCAAGCAATCGTCAGCGGTTGGATGGATTTTGTATCGATTTATGTATGTCCGCTTGGAGCATTATTGGCTGCGGTTATGTTTTTGTGGATTGCAAAAAAAGAATATGTTCTTGAAGCGGTTAATGCCGGTGCAAAAAAACCAATAGGAAAAATATTTTATCCGCTTGCAAAGTATGTCTACGCGGCAGCTGCTCTTGTCGCTTTAATCGCAGGAGCTATCTTCGGCGGAATCGGCTAAAGGAGGCACTGATTAATTCAATCGAGAATTAATCAGTGCCCACCTTTAAAATCTATTGTTTCGTAAATGTTCAGAATCTACCTTATTGTACTGAACATTGAGAAACAATTAGGAAACGATGTTAAACGGCGTCAAGCCTTTAATCAGCGTTTCCTAAAGGAACGGCTTAATTTAATCGGGAAACAAAGCCGGAATCGATAGGCAAATACTATTTAAAACGACACTTGAAAAATACGTAAAATCTCTTATACTAAAGCGGTATGCAAAAAACGTATTTTCTTTCACGGCACGGTTGTGCAAAAAATCAAGTCGATGCAGAATTAATCGTCGGTGCTTTGAGCGGTATCGGCTGGCGTCTCATCGAAGATCCGTTATACGCGGACGCGATTATTATTAACTCATGCGGGTTTATCGAAAGCGCAAAACGCGAATCGCTCGATGCCGTGTTTCAAGCTCGAAAGAAAAATCCGTCCGCGAAGATTATCCTCGCCGGTTGTTTAGCGGAACGATACGCAGATGTGTTCGCGGATGATTTACCGGAAGCGGATGTATTTTTCGGCAACGGCGATATTTCAAAAATCATTGAAGTGTTTCAAAACCTTTTTGATAAAACCGAAACGAAAGCAGCCAAATCCGCAAGCACCCAAAAAGTGTGGCGTTTTCCGCAAACCGGCGTTTCGTGCGGATACCGTCCGCAGCTCTTCAATTTTAAACGCTCGGTTTACATTAAAATAACGGAAGGTTGCAGCAACTGCTGTTCATTTTGCGCTATTCCACTTATCCGCGGCGCTGTACGGAGCCGCCCGATTTCGGACATTGTTCGTGAAGTTGAAGACTTCGTTAAAGAAGGCGTTTTTGAGTTTAATTTAATCGGGCAGGATTTAGCGGCGTTTTCACCGGATGGAAGCGTTCCTGTTTTCAGCAATACTGTTCCGCAAAATAAAACGCCTTCAGGATTACGCCAACTGCTGGAAGCGATTTCTGCGGTCGCCGGAAACTTTGCGGTGCGGCTTTTGTACATTCATCCCGACCATTTTCCGCTCGATATTTTACCGGTGATGGCGGGCGATTCCCGGTTTTTGCCGTATTTCGATTTGCCGTTTCAATCAGCCGATGCGGGCATCTTAAAAGCGATGAATCGATGCGGAAATGCTGCCGCATATACGCAGTTAATTGACGCAATACAAACCGCATTTAAGCAAACCGACTATAAGCGAGCGTGTATCCGCACCACGTTTTTAACCGGCTTTCCGGGAGAAACGGACGCAGCGTTTAACGAAACGCTTGCATTTTTACGCCGGATTAAGCCGCTATGGTCCGGAGCGTTTGATTTTTCACCGGAAGAAAATACCAAAGCGTTTTCACTTCCCGATGCCGTTCCGCACGAAATTGCCGTTCAACGCAAAGATCTGTTGCAAAACACGCAAATGCACATTACCGGTGAACTATTGAAAACTTTCGTCGGCGAAACGCTCCGTGTACTCGTCGAAGAAATTATCGAAAACCCCGATGATGAAAACTTTTTTGTACTCGGGCGCGCGTGGTTTCAAGCACCGGAAGTTGACGGATGCATCGTCATTCCGATTTACGATGAAGCGCTGCTGCACACTGTCGGTGAAGGTGATTTTATCCGTGCAAAAATAAAAGCCGTACGAAATTTAGATTTGGAAGCGGAATTGATGACTGATTCTGTTTTTTAATATTTTCACGAACTTGAATGTTTTGTAATCGTATGTTATTCTTGCGCTATTAATTACGAAGATGATGATGAATACCACGGTGTTCTGCAAATCGGTCTTCGTGGATCTAGAGAAATAAGTATGCAAGAAAATAAATTTACCTCAATATGCGCACCATACATAGCTGTGTTTTTACTTTTTTGTACCCCTTCCTTGTTTTCGCTTTCGGTGTCAAGCCCGAGTGAAACAGCTCAAGGCGACTTTATCACGGTCTACTTTTACACCAAAAAAAAACCGGCGATGGCGTATGTTGAACTGATTGCGGAAGACGGCAGCGTCGTACAAAAGGTGTCCGCTTTTCCGATTGACCGCAAGCAAAAAACCGCTGTCGCTTTGCTGGGAATTCCGGTGTGGATTGAACCGGGAACATATTACGTAAAAGCCACCGCAACGGAGAATAAAAAATTTAAAACGATCGAAAGCGAACTGATAATTCGCAAAACGGATTTTACCGAATACACACTGTACTTAGATGCAAAAAATACCGACATCATTTCAAAACCGGATCCTCAAAAAACCGAGGAATTAAAAATCCTCAGTGAAATTTTAACCACCTTTAATCCCGATGCTCCCCCTTTTGCACAGAAGTTTCAAAAACCGAATCCTTTAAAACGTATTACCTCCAAGTTCGGCGAAAAACGGAAAGTGATTTACAACACCGGAAAAAAATCAAGTGAAATACACTATGGAATTGACTGCGGGATACCGCAAGGAACCGAGTTGATCGCTCCGGCGGATGGAACCGTTGTTTTTGCCGGCAACCGTATCGTGACAGGCGGTACGCTCATTGTTGAAAATGCTCCCGGTGTGTATACGATTTTTTACCACTTGAGCAAAGTTTTAAAATCCGTCGGCGAAAAAGTTACCGCAGGTGAAACGGTGGCTCTCAGCGGAAATACCGGCTATTCAACCGGTCCGCACTTACACTGGGAATTTCGCATCAATGCAATTCCGGTTAATCCATTTGCAGCCGTTGAGCGACCGTTGTTCATATTTCAGGAACGCTGATGAAAGGCTTGACGCCGTTTAATAGCGTTTAGAGATGCCCTCAATTCTCGATTGAATTAATCAGTGCCCACTTTAAGAGCAGCGGCGCATTATAAAATCCCTCTTGAATTTTGATGCGGTATGATTACAATAAACGCGTATGGCGGACTTGTTTATCAGTGAAGTTTTGATTTTGTTTTTTTTATTAATCGTACTGTTGCGTCCTTTTTCGAAGTTTTTAAAAGCCGCACCCGCTGTGGTGATTTTTCCGCTCATTGCAATCGTCCTTTCTTTGTTGGTTATTGCCGGACAGGGAATTTATTTTTCGATTGTTTTACTTTTCTTTTTTTCCGTTTTAATTTTTCTTTTTACCTTGCCCAAGTTCTCTGCGTTTGTTACCGGTTTGGGAACGCAGCAGTATTCCGGTGCGGAAATCGGCGTTCATATTTTCGGTTTGCTGTTGCTGTGCGGTATGTTTTTTTTAACAGGAAAATTTGCACCGGTTAGCGTGGTCGACGTTTCGGGAAAAGTTATCCGACAGGATATTGTTTTGCAGGATTTTTCCCGCAGGCGTTTCGGCGAAGTATTCCTGTTGCATGATATTGAAACCGATCAACCGCTTGATGCGGACAATGCGAAAAAAACGATCATTTTTTTACCCAATGTAAAAAAAAGCCGGTACGAAACCGACACGGCGGTTCGTTCTTTTTTACAGAGCGGATACAAAGTGGTTTGTATTGAAAACTTTCAGCCGGTGTCACCGTTTGTTCCGAAAAATTTTTACAACTTTTCGGCGGCATTTCAGTTATGGCTTCATACGATATTTTCTCGCAGCAAAGGAACCGTTCCTACAGAACTTTCCGCTGAAGCGGAAACGCAATTTACGGACATATTGCAACGCATTATAAAAAACTTTGGCGGCGATTCGGTATTTATTTTTTCAAGCGGTATGTACAGCGCCGCTTTTCTTAAAAACTTTGACGCCCATTTTGCGGAAACGGTCTGCGGTGCTTTTATGGTTGATGCGGAAGGCGCTCTGCCGATTATTTCAGGTAGCTTTTCAGCGAAACGTAATGAGCAAATTATCTACACCGGAGAGGTAAAGCAGGTGCGGGCTTTTTTGTATACGGTACCTGCCGATGATTTTTCGCAGTTCGGTGAACTGCGCGGCGATGATCCGTTACTCACCGTTTTGTTGGGCGGTACGATTGACATTGCCCGTGCGTCTCGCAGCGAGACTGCCCGTATCGCGGAAAAATGGATATACGTAAAAAGCACCGTTGATTGACGGCGTTAAATAGTTTTAAATACTCGGTAACTTGTCATTGCTAAAACTGTTATTTTTACTAGTGGAGTTTTTTACTTTTAATATTATTATAATGCTTACACTTTTTCCACAAAGAGGAGTTTTTATGCTAAAAAAAGTGAACTCATTGCTTTTGAGTTTATTGATCATTTCAAGTGTTTTTGCCCAAACAGACGGTTGGTACAAAGATAAAAAAATAAGGAAAATCCAATTTGAAGGTTTAAAAACCGTATCACAGACAACAATGGCGGTGATTTTTGATAAATACAAAGGTGAAATACTTTCAGACACTACCTATCTGGCGATTTTACAAAGCATCTATGAGTTGGAATATTTTACGAGCGATATTGTTACCAAAGTATTGCCGACCGACGATACGTATCGCGAAGTAAATTTAGTCTTTGAAGTCCATGAGCTACCGGCGATTGCAGGTTATAAATTTATCGGAAATAAACGCGTGAGCGGCGCCGATATGTTAAAAGTGATGACCTTGAAAAAAGGGGATATATTCAACGAAGCAA
Organism: uncultured Treponema sp.; assembly: GCA_937923945.1. Taxonomy (GTDB): domain Bacteria; phylum Spirochaetota; class Spirochaetia; order Treponematales; family Treponemataceae; genus Treponema_B. The sequence goes on along the minus strand of CALDWC010000140.1, from coordinate 2,380 downwards.
AGGCGGAAACCGACAAGCAAAAAGTTGCGGATTTTTTGATCAGCAGGGGGTTTGCGACCGGTACCGTTTCGATGACCTATACCGAAAATGAAAAAGAAAATACCGTGACCATTGAGTACACGATTACCGAAGGAAAGCAAACCGTTATCAACCAAATTCTCTTTGAAGGAGCAACCGTTTTTACGGAGCGGAAACTGAAAAAAACGCTTGCGTCAAAGGAAAAATCCGTTTTAAATCAGGGAGCATATCAAATTTCAAATATACAGCAAGATAAATTAAATATTCAAATGCTTTACGGTGAAAAAGGATATGTGAATACACGCGTAGAAACAGTTAAAGAGGAACGTGATGAAACGTCCGATCCTGAGCGGAATCTCCTTATTTTGACCTATGTTATAAATGAGGGTGAACAATTTTTGTACGGCGGCATCGAATTTATCGGAAATAAAATTTTTACAACTGAAGAATTGGCATCACATTTTCCGTATAAAGAAGGTGACATTTTGAATATGACAAAAGTGAATACCAGTATGTCAAAAATTGCCGATACGTATTATGAAAACGGTTATATGACAACATATATTGAACCGACTCAATCGATCGATCCCGTTACAAAAGAAGTGCATTTTAAGCTTGCAATCAGGGAAGGGGAACGCAGTCATATTGAACATATTATAATTAAAGGAAATAAAAAAACGCGGGAAAACGTTATTCGGCGTGAATTGATGGTTTCGGAAGGTGATGTGTTTTCAAAATCAAAAATTGAAACCAGTTTACGAAACTTATACAGCCTCCAGTATTTTTCTGCGGTGATTCCGGAACCGCAGCCGGGCTCGGAAGCGAACCTTGTGGATTTGATTATCAATGTTGAAGAGCAGCAAACGGCAAATATCGGTTTCGGTGTCGGTTTTTCCGGTTCGTCCGATCCGAACGCATTCCCGCTTTCCGCGTTTGTCAACTGGAATGAAAAAAACTTTTTAGGACGCGGTTCCAATTTCGATGTCAATCTCAACGCTGGACCGAATGAGCAGAGCCTTAAAGCCGGCTACACGGAAAACTGGTTTTTGGGCAGCCCCGTAAGTATCGGTTTTAGTACCGGTATTACCCATAAAAAACTTTCAGCACCGCAGGATGTCTTATATCCGTTTGGCATTCCTGATCCGTTTATGTCGGAAAATGAAGCTCGAAACGGCGATCCGCGATTGATGAGTGCATACTCAATGAAATATGATCGTTGGGAACTCGGATTCGGTATCAATTCCGGTTATATTTGGTCGCTGCCTTTTGCGCGGATCCGGTTGGGCGGCGGCTTTAATTTCGGTTTGGTAAAGAACGTCTATGATAAAGTACACTATCGCCCGTTTGATGCAAAAACTAGAAACGAGCAGCGGAAGTGGAGTTTGAGCAATAGTTTTTCATTGCAGCTCTCACTTGATGATCGTGATAATATGTATGATCCGTCAAAAGGGTGGCTGCTGAGTCAAAATTGCGCCTTTTTTGGTATTATTCCGAAAGTTGAAAACGAATACTTTTTCCGTTCGACGTCAAAAGGCGAGTTGTATTTTACGTTGTTAGATCATCCGGTGAGCGATTACTGGAGCTTAAAGTTTATCCTTGCGTTTTATACCGGCTTAACCGTTCAAGTACCGCTTCAAAAAGCGCCCATCAGCTTTGATAGTAAATTGGCGATTGACGGTATGTTTGTTGGGCGCGGCTGGACGACATTGGGTACGGAATCGCTCGGAGATGTGCTTTTGAATCACTGGGCGGAGTTTCGCATGCCGCTCGCTCCGAATATTTTAGCGTTCGACTTTTTCTTTGAAGCAGCTGCGATTAAACCGACGGTGCAGGATTTCGGTAAACTCACGATTAACGACTACTATTTCAGTTTTGGTCCCGGTTTACGTTTTTTGCTGCCGCAATTTCCGCTGCGTTTAATGTTTGCAAACACATTCCGCTCGGATAAAGGAAAACCGTATTGGAGTAACGGTAAAGGACCGGATTGGCGGTTTGTTATATCGTTTAACATGCCGAATAATTAGGGAATTGTGTACATGGAAAGTAAAAAATTACTATTATACATCTAAGGAGTTTTTATGAAAAAAGCAGTATATGCGTTGTGTTTGTTGTGCGTGTCATGGTATGCGATGGCTCAGGAAATTACAAAAGTTGCCGTGATTGATTTAGAAAGGATTTATTCCAATTTTCGAACCGATTCGCAGGCGGCTCGTGATTATGAGCAAAAAAAGACAAAGTATGAAGCGGAAATCGGAAAATTGCAAAATGAGATTATGCAGTTGAAAAACAAAAAACTGGAAGCTCAACAAAAAAACAGTGATGTAAAAACAATAAACTGTGATGCAGACAGAGCGATAAAAAG
>CALDWC010000139.1 GCA_937923945.1 uncultured Treponema sp. | reverse complement strand
TATATTTGGGTTAGATTTTTATGTGATGAACCGTTTTTATTTCGGTTAGATTTAATGTGAGGCAATGCGAACCGTTGATTTTTTTTATAAAACCGTATACAATAAAGGAATGAACATGAGCAGAAGAAAAGCACGCATTTTAGTGGTGGAAGCCTTGTTTTCATGGGAAGTTACACACCAACCGCTCGAAGAACTTTTGCAGTTCGGCTGGCTGGATAAAACGGAAGCGACATCTTACCGAGCGGAGGATTTTACATTTCCGCGACTTTTGCTTTCCGGGGTGCTTGAAAATATTGACGCGGTTGATGCAAAAATAACCGAATATCTTCGCGGCTGGGAATTTGACCGGATTAATCAAATAGACAAGGCAATTTTGCGCATGAGCGTATATTCTCTGCTTTTTCAAAAAGACATTCCTACTTCAGTTATCATTGACGAAGCAGTCGGCATCGCTCACGATTACGGAGACGATTATTCCTATAAATTTGTCAACGGTGTTTTGGATACAATTCGAAAAGATGAAGAATCCCAAAATATGCAATAGGATACAAGGAATGAATGCACACGGTTACCGCAAAAAATTTCACAAAATTCGCGTTGTTTTTTTTCTTGTTCTTATAACAGTACTGCTCGGCTGCAATATAAAGGAAAAAAACTTTCAAAAAGAATTAAAAGCCTATGACGAGTACGCGGTTACGGCTACTCGCAACGCGAGTCTTGCCCGCTTAAAAAAGCTGCGTTCGCAGGCTGGTACTCCGGAGGCGTTTTTGAGTATTGCAAAACGAGAGTATCGGCTAAAAGACGAAAAAGCGGCGCTGCAAACGCTTCTGAAAGGTGCCAAACAAACGGATGATGAACGGGTTATTGCTTTTTTAACACAGCTTGCGATTGCCACCGGCGATTACGAAACTGCAAAGCCGTATTTTTCTCGCTTGTATGGAACTGCCTATGAATCCTTTGCCGTCGAATTTACGCTCAAAAGTACGCAAAAGCTCAGCGAAAAAAAACTCGACTATCCTTTTTTGATGTCCGCTTTTTATGAAACGGGGGATCAGGGCTTTTTGGTGGATGCCGCTTTATCGCAAATTATGAACGGACATCTGAAAGACGCGCTCACGCTTCGGTCGGAACTGAAAGGAGCCGTTTCGCACTATCCGTATTTTTGGTCGGTACTCGCTTTTGATTTAGGATATTTTTCGGTAATTTTTGATGAGCTGCCCGCAACCTTGGCGCAGTACGATCTCAATCCGGAAAATCAAGATTTGTGTAATAATGCAAAATCACATATTTTGCTGGCAGCGGACGGACATTACGGTTTAGGCGAAATTGATGTAGCGCGGGCGTATTGGATTGAATACGCCGACCGATTTTCCGACGAAAATCCTGTTGTTTTTTACGATTTGGCGTTGACCGGCTCCGATGTGTATGAACGTTCAAAAGCGCTCGCCGAATGCGTTCGCACCTTTCCCGATTTTTATCCTGCAACGGCACGGTACGTGCGGGACTATCTCAACTATCAAGCATTGATGGACAAAAATGCAAAATCACCGGCTCTGCACGATGCCGAAACTTTACTGGAAACGAGCGGTCTTTATTCTGCGGAGATGGAAAAAGCCGCAATTCAGGGACAGTTTTTCACCATTGCACCGGAAGCCTTGCTGCAAGAAAAAGCCGCCGCTTCAAAAGATTGTCGGTTTGCACTGGAATTGCTCCGACTGAAAATAAAACAGACGCCCGACTTTCAAAAATATCGAGCAGAACTGTGGTCGATTTTGGAAATACACCCTGCCGATACGGCGGCAAAAGCTTTTGCAAAATGGTATTTCGGTAAAATGCAGGATTTTAACGCCGTTTTTTCCGTCGCGGAAACCGGCAACGACGGAATTGACGCATTTTACCGCGGGGTACAGGCGAGCATTGCCGGCGACACGGACACCGCACTCCACTCCTATGAAGCAGCGTTTGATGTAGCCGGTTTTGAATGCGCCGCCCGTGTAAATTATGCGTGTACGAAAGCGCTCCTCGGTGAAAGCGCGGACGCGATTGACCTATATACGCAAGCACTGGATTATGCGGCGGATGATCACGAAAAAAGCGGCATACATTTTCGGATTGCGGAGATTTTAGTGACGTTAAATCAGTATGAGCAGGCGAAAGGCGTTTTACGGTATGCGCTGCAGTTGGATAGCGGGAACTACCGCGCGGAAAATTTATTGCAGCAGCTCCGGTAACAATCTCAGTCGGTATCGGTAAAAACCTTATAGCGTAATTTCGATTGATTTTTTGGGTGCGGGGGAAAGCAATGCAGGATTTTAAACACCGCCCGCCGTGCATGGGCGGATAGCGTTCCTGTTTTGCCGATTGCGGCGGGCGTCCATGCGAGAATTTGCACTTTACAAAAATAAATCATTCCTTCAGCTTTGTTGAACGGTGAAAAATCCTTGAAAAAGAGTAAAAATTTTAGTACCTTTATGGTATGGATTTAAATAAGTATACAATTAAGGCACAAGCTGCCATACAGGATGCCGTTTCGATGGCTGAACGGAGCGGCAACAGTTATATTGACTGCGATCATTTGCTTTCAGCACTTTTAGAACAAAAAGACGGCATGGTCGTGCCGATTATCGAAAAAATAGGCGCGGATAAAGACCGCTTGACGGCGGAGCTGGACGCTGCGCTTGCAAAAAAGCCGCGTGTTACCGGCGAAAGTGCACAAACGTATATGTCGCAGGATATAACGCGGGTTTGTGCCGCCGCCGAGGATGCCGCAAAGGCTTTAAAGGACGATTACGTTTCTACCGAGCATCTGTTGTTGGGCATTGCTCAGTCGAATACGAATGCGGGGCGGTTTTTGGAAACGGCAGGCGTGTCACCGAAAGCGATTTTAAAAGCCTTGGACGATTTGCGCGGCGGACAAAATGTAACCACCGATGACCCGGAAAGTACATTTCAGAGCTTGGAAAAATATTGTCGCGATTTTACCAAACTTGCGGCTGAGGATAAAATTGATCCGGTGATCGGACGGGACGATGAAATCAGACGCGTGATGCAAGTGTTGTCCCGCCGTACGAAAAATAACCCCGTGATCATCGGGGAGCCGGGGGTCGGTAAAACCGCAATTGTGGAAGGTTTAGCGCGACGGATTGTCGCCGGCGATGTTCCCGACAGCTTAAAACACAAGCGGCTTTTGGCTTTGGATTTGGGGGCGTTGGTTGCCGGCGCCAGTTACAAGGGCGAATTTGAAAAAAGGCTCAAGTCGGTTATCGCCGCGGTACAAAAGTCCAACGGACAGATTATTCTTTTTATTGATGAGCTGCATACGCTGGTCGGTGCCGGTGCAAGTGAAGGCTCAACGGATGCATCGAACCTTTTAAAGCCTTCGTTGGCGCGCGGCGAGCTTCGGACTATTGGAGCTACCACGTTAAAAGAATACCGCGAGTACATTGAAAAAGACCCCGCCTTGGAGCGCCGGTTCCAACAAGTGTATTGTGCCGAGCCGAGCGTTGAAGACTCCATTGCGATTTTGCGAGGCTTAAAAGAAAAGTACGAAGTGCATCACGGCGTACGGATTAAAGACGATGCGTTAATTGCCGCCGTGACGCTTTCCAACCGGTATATTACGAACCGATTTTTGCCCGACAAAGCAATCGACCTCGTTGATGAAGCGGCAAGTCGACTCAAAATGGAAATTGAAAGCCAGCCGGTTGAGTTGGATAAAGTTGAGCGGAAAATTTTACAGCTGAATATCGAAAAAGTGTCTCTTTCCAACGAAACCGATCCCGCTTCGCTTGATAGACTGAACAAGCTGGAAACGGAATTGAAGGACTTAAAAGAAAAGCGGGATGTGATGAATGCACAGTGGCAAAACGAAAAATCACGCATTAACGATTCTCGCACCTTAAAAGAAGATTTGGAACGGCTGAAAAACGATGAAGCCCGCTATGTCCGCGAAGGCAATTTAAACAAAGCGGCAGAATTAAAGTATTCGGTTATTCCCGAAGTGCAAAAAAAAATTGATGCAATTACGGAAGAACTTTCTTCAAAAGCTGCCGGCGGTGAAGTGCTGCTGCGCGAAGAAGTGAGCGAAGAAGATATTGCAAAAGTGGTGTCCATGTGGACGGGCATTCCGGTTACTAAAATGATGGCGAGCGAAAAACAAAAATACTTGCAGCTTGAAACCGTGCTTGAACAGCGGGTTGTGGGGCAGCATGAAGCCGTTACCGCCGTCTCCGATGCAATCCGCCGAAACCGTGCAGGACTTTCCGACAAAAACCGTCCCATCGGCAGTTTTTTATGCTTGGGACCGACCGGCGTGGGAAAAACGGAACTTGCACGCACCCTCGCCGACTTTTTATTCAATGACGAACACGCCCTCATCCGCATCGATATGAGCGAGTATATGGAAAAATTTGCGGTGAGTCGCCTGATCGGCGCGCCTCCCGGCTATATCGGTTACGACGAGGGCGGGCAACTCACCGAAGCAATTCGCCGTCGTCCGTACAGCGTCATTTTGTTCGATGAAATTGAAAAAGCGCATCCGGATGTTTTTAACATTTTTCTCCAACTTTTAGATGACGGCCGGCTCACTGATAGTCAGGGACGGGTGGTTGACTTTAAAAATACGATTATCATCATGACGAGCAATCTCGGTTCGCAGTTTCTCTTGGAAGAAACCGATAAAAATATCGCGCGGAAAAAAATTAACGACTTGCTGAAAACACAATTCCGTGCGGAATTTTTGAACCGCATTGATGAAACGCTGTATTTTAACCGCTTGGAAAAAAGCGACATCCGCAAAATCACAGAAATTCAGCTTGCGCAGGTTGCCGCACGTCTCGCGGAAAAACGTTTGACGCTTTCGGTCGATGATTCCGCGAAAAACTTTTTAGCCGACATCGGCTATGACCCGATTTTCGGCGCGCGGCCACTCAAACGCGCAATCCAAACCGAGCTGGAAAATCCGCTCGCTCGTGAACTACTCGAAGGCAAATTCAGCGAAGGAGCAACCGTTCACGTTACCGCGGTCGGTAATGCTCTCAGTTTCAGCTGATAGGTTTTTCGGTTTTTCACACCGAAAGCTTTTTTGCAAAAACCCCATCGGGTGCCGTACAGGCGGCACCCGTCTTTTTTGTCGCAACTTGCGCACTACGCTTAAGGAAACGCTGATTAAAGGCTTGACGCCGTTTAACAGCGTTTCCTAATTG
>CALDWC010000138.1 GCA_937923945.1 uncultured Treponema sp. | reverse complement strand
CATCACCTACTCGGAATTTGAAAAAATTAACGAGGAGATTGGCGAGGCAGACGGGCAGTACAAAAATCCGCGTAATCTCTGCAGGGGCTCGGTCCGTCAGCTGAACAATGAGATTACGGCAAAGCGTCACGTACGGTTTTATGCGTTTCCGTAAAGCCGGCAAGAATACTTGCAAAAAAACCTTTTCCCTCAACCGTTACGGTTACGCCTTCCGCAATCAAGCCCAAATTCGGCACCTGCGCTTCATCGTAATAAGGAATATCCACCGTTTTAGTGATTTCCGCTCCGTTTCGATCAATCGTAAATTCCGCAGTCACGAGACCGGGCGTTTTTGCAAAATAGTGCAGTAAATCTTGCGTGTTTTCAACTTCCGTGCCGTTTATTTTTACCACGCGATCGCCGCTTTCAATACCCGCTTTTGCAAAAGGCGAATCTTCGGTAACATTACTTATCTTCAGCGGTATGTACGAATAAAAACCGGCATAACCTGCTCCGGTATTTTTATTCAACCGCGGCGTTATTTCCGTTTCAATCATCGTGCCGTTTCTTTCAATCGTAAAAAGTAACTTTGTATTCGGATTGAGAGCAATTTTTTCAAATACCGCGTCGAATGTTTCCGTTGCTTCGCCGTTTATTTTAACAATGCGATCGCCTTTTTGTAAACCGGCAAGCTCAGCCGGCAACCCGCGTTCTCCGCCGTAACAATACACCGGCGCAATTTGGTTGGAACCGGTCACATAACTGGTTCCAATTGCCGCGACGATTGCAAAACAAATCACCGCGGTCAGATAATTCGCAAAAGGTCCCGCAAGCGCAATGATCATCCGCCGCAGTTTACCTACTCCGTAAAAACAGCGCTCTTCTTTCGGAATTTCCGGCAGATTTTCGTCCAAAGCTTTTGAAAACGCATCTTCACCCCGCATGCTGCAATAGCCTCCGAGCGGCAAAAGCGAAATGCGATATTCGGTTTCTCCGATTTTCTTTTTCAACAACACGGGACCGAACCCGATTGAAAACGCTAACACATCAACCCCGCATGCACGGGCAGCGATAAAGTGTCCCAGCTCATGCACAAAAACTAATATACTTAAAAGTAATAAACCTATGATAATATTTACTAACACAAAAAACTCCGCTCTCTTTTTACCCTAATAGTCGTTTTTTTGCAAGTGGTTTGACTTTGACTTTTTGTGAGCTATGCCAAAAAGGATGTTGAACCGTGCAGCTTGCCCTAAGTCTCAACATAAGGAAACGCTGAACAATTCAGTGTTTTTTATTGTACGAAATTTGTGAGGTATAAATTATAGCTTTTAAGTAAAATA
>CALDWC010000137.1 GCA_937923945.1 uncultured Treponema sp. | reverse complement strand
GAGAAACAATAAGGAAACGCTGTTAAACGGCGTCAAGCCTTTAATCAGCGTTTCCGTAAGCATTTTTCCGGTAATTGCATTAAGCCAATGCATAGATAAAATTTCGTTTTGTATAAAATTCCACATAAAGCGTACCTCCGTAAACTTAAAATTCTTTATTTTCTAAAAACCAGTGTTTTGTATTATTAGCAATATTTACTAAGAATAACATAACTGGTACTTCAGTAAGAACACCTACAGTGCAAGCTAATGCAACTGGTGAATCTATCCCAAATATTGCTATTGCAACAGCTACAGCTAATTCAAAGAAATTTGAAGCTCCAATCATGCCTGCCGGTGCAGCTATTTCAAAAGGTAAACCTACTTTTTTGCTTAACACATACGCTATAGTAAAAATTAGGAATGTTTGAAGGGTAAGTGGAATAGCTATCAATAAAATATGAAATGGGTTTTCTAAAATTATATTTGCTTGTGAACTAAATATAATTATGAGGGTCAATAGTAGTCCAACTGTTGTCATTCCGTCAAATTTATTTGAAAATTGTTTTTCAAAATAATCCTTTCCTCTTTTGTCAATTACTATTTTCCTTGTGATGGCACCTCCTAATAATGGAATAGCAACAAATAAAAACACACTAGCAAATAATGTGCTATATGGTACTACAACATGAGACACACCTAATAAAAACTTTACTATAGGTACAAAGGCAAGTAAAATGATTAAATCATTTGTAGCTACTTGAACCACAGTATAAGCAGGGTCACCTTTTGTAAGAGTCGACCACACAAAAACCATGGCAGTACAAGGCGCAGCTCCGAGTAAAACTGCCCCGGCTAAATAATCATTGGCCAAATCATTAGGAATGATATTTTTAAATATAATAAAGAAAAACAAATAAGCTATTCCAAACATAGTAAATGGTTTTATTAACCAATTAACAGTCCATGTTACAAAGAGGCCTTTTGGATTTTCTCTAACTCTTTTAATACTTTGAAAATCTACTTTCATCATCATTGGATAAATCATAATCCAAATTAATATTGCTATCGGCACAGATATGCCTGCGATTTGCATTTTACCTAAAGCAGCCGGGATTATAGGTATATATTTGCCTATAAGTACCCCCACAATCATGCAACATAATACCCATAAACTTAGGTATTTTTGAAATACATTAATTCCTTTATTCTTATTTTTTACCATAGTTCTTCTACCTCTTTTAGTATAGATATATTTAAATAATTCTATCTGTTCTGTAAAAAAAAATTAATAGTCCATCCGCTCTTTTGAGTGGCAAATGCAATCGGGATCGTCAGAAAAAATGCTTGTAAGCTGGTCAAGCAAATGATCCAAAACCTTTTGATTGAGCCTGTAGTAGACATTTTTGCCCTCCCGCCTGCTCTTAACCAACTTTGCCGCTTCCAATTTTTTCATATCAAAGGACAAGGTTGGCTGACTGATATCAAATTTTTCCAAGATCTCACAAGCGCATAGCTCGCCGCAAGAAAGCATGTCGACAATCTTCAAGCGTTTTTGATCGCTCAAAACTTTTAATTTTTTTGATATCTCTATATATTTATTCTTCATGTAAAGCTCCTTCATCTTTCATATAAAATTATACAAATCATATAGAATATTGTCAATATGTTTTTCAAAGTTTTTAAAAAATTTTTTACATACATATACACACAATTTATATCTATAAACTTGTGTTATCGCTGTGCATTATCCCTAACTTTATTTTTTGAACGATATTCTATACTCTTTCTAAGATTATCATCATAAAGATTTCTCCTACCTGATTTTTGTTCCGCAAGTTTTTTAAATACCTTCTTCCTCCCAATAATTGCTTCACCGTTGTCTTTTGGAAATTGCTTTAATAAAGTCCTTTAGGCGCACTGATTAATTTAATCGAGGATTAAAGCCGCCTTTCAAAACTTTCTATTATCTATCCGTACAGCATCTTGAAAAAAACACTTATTGCAGTTTTTTAAAAAGCCGTAAGCTAGCGTATGTCCTTTTTAAAAAAATCTTCTAAGAAACTTTTTATGAAAATGTAGCGACGAGCGTATGTGTTGTCAACATGCAAAAGTTCAAAATTATGTTCTGCACAAATTGCTTGTTTCATTTTATCACGACGAATAACGAAGGGATTATTTTTGTGTTCTTGTCCATCAAGTTCAATTCCAAAAACGGGAAGCCATTCTCCTGACTTGTGGGTTTTTGTGCGAACAACAAAATCAATTCGTGCTTTGTAAAAGTAATCTTTGTAAATTTTGCTATCAGTAAATAAGCTTGCAAGGGCAACTTCATGCTGCACGCTAAAATATTTATAATTTTTATCTAAAATATTTGAAAGGCTTTGTTCAAGCGTTTTTAAAAAAGCTTCTTCAGTTTGTGTAGTGTATGGTTTAATTCCCAAAGCACGGGAAGAACTATTTCGTTTAACGACTTCATGTGTACCGTTTTGCTTTGTGTAGTTTACAAGATCAAATAAGTCATCGTCATTCGGTATTTTGCTCAGTCGTTTTAATTCGTCACTTGATCCGAATATTATTAGTTTTTCTTTCGCACGCGATGATGCAACATTAATGAGTTGCTTATTATTTTTTAACCACCCATATGTTTTTTCATTTGTACGATTTGTCAAGGCGAGCGAAAAAATTATTTCATCTCGTTCATCGCCTTGAAAGGCATGGACTGTTCCGCAACTTACTTTATTCAAAAGGCCTTCGTCCCTTAACTTTTCGTCAATCAATTGTTTTTGATTTCTGAACGCAGTAATAACTCCAATTTGCTTTTGAGGATTTTCTTTTATGTACCGAATGATTGCATCTGCTTCTGAAGGAGCAGTGTTTTTATAGTCCGTTGTATTATTTTTTACTTCATAAAAACTCAATGAGTTTTCAATATCCGGTGATTTAATGATAAGTTGCTTGTTATAATATTTTTTATTATTAAATTCAATTATCTTTTTTGCACAACGGTAATGCGTTCGTAAAAGAACTTCTGTGGTGATTGTATCATTGTTTAAAAAAGCTTTGTATATAGAGTTTTCAATGTAGTCATAGGAATCTTTTACATTATAGTGAGCTTTTAAACTTTCGTTTGCATTTTTGTCCAATGTTATAACAGGTTGAAGTTGTTGTGAATCTCCTACAAGCATAAGATGCTTTGCTCGAAGAATCGGAATAAGTGAAGTTGCAATTTCACATTGAGCTGCTTCATCGATTATCGTTATATCAAAGTAAACTTCAGCTTGCCCGATCTTACTTGCAGAAATTGTTGTGGAACAAAATACGGGAAAAACCTTCTGTAAAAGTTTTATATTTTCTGGCTTTGAACAAAAAGTATTGAGCATCGTGTTTTGAGTTTCCTCATCGCTTTCATATACTATTTTCATAAATGATTCATATTCTTTTTTCTGCAGTTTATTCAAAAGTTTTACCGACATGAAGTTTAAGTATTCAATAATTTTTTTGTAATCAAAGTTTAATAATGCAACGGCATCCTCTTCAGTTATGTTGCCAATTTCTGCAATTCTTTTTTGTATTACATTTTCTTGCTCACCATATAGATTAATCTGGAGTGGCATTAGCCTACCGTCTTTCATAGTCGTAAGCATTTGAGAAATTATTTCAGATCGTTCTTCTAAATCGGTTTTTTCTTGATATGAAGTTAAAATATTTTTTAATTTTTCCGTTCTTTCTACTTGCAAATCTTTGTCTTTAATTAAAAGATTATCATGCACTGAAAAATTTTTTACGACTTTTAGATTTTCTTTTATGCGTTTCAACGTTAGTATATTTTTCTCTTTATTGCCGATCCTAAAAATAGGAAACGGTACAAAATTATTTTTGTACGTTATTGAAATAAGTTTTTCAATAACGCTATCAATGGGGTGATTATTAAACGATGAAAGTAAAACAGTTTTACCGTTAAAGAATGCTGAAACAATAGTATTGATTATTGTTTTTGTTTTTCCGGTTCCGGGCGGACCTTGCACATATACAAGCGGAGTATTCATTGCATTATCAATAGCAAGCATTTGATCAATGTTGCATTTTTTATCAAGCAAAAAAATAGGAAGTGTTTTTTTACTACGCCTTACCAATCGTAAGTTTCCGAAAAATGCTTTTAATGGAATAGTCAGCGTATCTTCCGAATACATTTTTAAAATAGCAGCATACTCATTTTCAAGTTTTACATTTACTTGTCGATATAAAACCATAAAGTATGGATTGTCATCAACTGCATTTGGAAATCTAATTCGCCTTGTAATTAAGTCCTTTATTTGTTCTGCATTTTCTTCAAAGTTCTCAAGGAGCTCTAATTCATCAAAGTCTAAAAATGTAGTAATATTTTCGCGAATACCTTTTTTTACTTGGAACGATTTTGAAAAGTATATTTGATTTGTTGCTATAAGCGATTTATTTTTTACGTCTAGTAAAACATTTTTATATGCAAGTACATATAAGCTATCGCTCGTCATTATGCTACAAACATTTAACGCAATCATTGAACTTGTGTTGAAGTTTTTGTTATGTTTTGTTCTTTCAAAATGTGTAAAGCTTGAAATAAACTCTTTGAACTGATTTTGACTTAATTTATAAAAACCTTTTTCTAATTTTTTTGCATCAAGCTTTTTTATTAATGCAAAATCCTTATTAACTTGAGGAGCAGTCTGAAGTTTATAACAATCAGCTAAATACTGGAGTATTTTTAAGTTTGTAATATTGCTAAAAAGAAACTGATAATTTTCAGGTTCGGCTTCAATCAACTTTAAAAGATTTTCATTTCGTTTATAATATGAACCGTCAATTAAAAATGCATCAATAATTTTTTCTGCATATAAAAATAATTCTTTTGTTTCACCGCTTGCAAGATGTAAGCCGGTTACATGTAAACTTTTTCGCTTTACATCTATGTCGTTAATGGCAATCCAGTATTTTGTTGTCTCGTTACTAATATTTTTATATTCAACAAAAAGCCATTTGCCTTCATACAGTGAGCGAAAAATGCTTTGCGAAATATTCGTCATACGTAGTACTAGTATAAACTATTTTTCACATTTATTAAACAAGAATGCTATTGTCTATTATAGAAGACTTTGTTATATTTCATTACATTTTAATCGTATATATTAAAACCAAAAGTTAAAAATGATTTGAGTAATACAGCCTTGATCAAAGATTGTCTTTCAAAACTTTCTATTATCTATCCGTACGGCATCTTGCAAAAACACTTATTCCAGTTTTTAAAAAGCCGTACTATAATAACTTATCACTTCATTACTTATATCTTTCAATCAAATATCCGTTATGATAAGGGCAAGTATATTCATCAATGACGGAAAGAGCTGGAGCAGTTATGTCCTGATCATCTAAATCGATTCCAAAAATACAAAGCTAAAAATTTTTTGACAACACAATGTAGTAATATCGGATACCTCATCAATAAAATAATATTGTTGCTCATCTTGTAGGTTTTGAGATAATGATCGTATCTTTCTTTCGCTTCATTAATTGATGTTTTTATTTGGGAAGCTGTTTTTGTCCAAACATATTTTTTACCGGTTTTGTTCCAATTTCCGATAAAATCCATAATCCCTTTTTCAAGCTCCCGAACACTTGTCCAACTTTTCCTCCTCATTCGTTTTGTTGTGATTTGTGCAAACCATCTTTCCACCAAATTCAGCCATGACGAATGTGTCGGTGTAAAGTGCCGCACAATCCTCCCGTTTGATTTTTCCACATACTCGATAACTTTTTTTGTTTTATGCGCAGGATAATTATCAACAATCACATGCAATACTTTTGTCTTATCGGTTTCTTTATCCAATAGTTTTAAGAATGATAAAAATTCTTCGGCAGTATGGCAATCCATACATTTTCCGCGAACTTTTCCCGTTGCAACTTTGAAAGCGGCAAATAACGTCGTTGTGCCGTGCCGATAATAATCCTTTATTTAACTTCGGAGCAGAAATAGTGCACCTCATTAAATGGTCGACTTTTGCTATCGCAAAAGGTCGCTGTTATTTAAATGTCCGCATATGCGGACGGCAAATTCGTCAAGCCTTTAATCAGCGTTTCCATTAAACACTTATCACTCTATCATCGTAGTAACGGTAATGCGATCATCTTACCTAAGGTAATGCGATCATCTTACCTAAGGTAATGCG
>CALDWC010000136.1 GCA_937923945.1 uncultured Treponema sp. | reverse complement strand
GGTCAAGGACGCCTCCTGATGGTCCATAATGGGTATCATCTACCCATTCAATTTTTACGAGACACGGAAAACCAACAAGGCGACTTGCAGGTTATCCGTTAGGCATATACATTCATACGGCAAAACTCCTTGAAAAAGATACTGATCATTATAGCAGAAAAAAAGAATGATGTCAATTGCAGTGCAGCAGGGAAATCAATTTTCGAGAATGATACCACGCATATTTGATTTTGCTAACGAAAAATCTGATTAAATTGTTTTAATGAACAAATTTAGATACTAATAAAATAGAGGAAAATCGTTAGATTTTCCAAATCTGTGTGGCTGCTAACTCAAAGTAGATACGTACAGTATTAAAATGATTCTACAAACTTGATTTCCGTGGCGGGATAAAATCGCATATTGACTAAAAGATTTATTTTTACTATAATACGCCACGATGAAAAAACTGATTTTTACTTTTCTGATGGGGCTGGCGGTATTAAGCTTGACTGCACAAAATATTACCACCGCTTCGGCTTTTTTTTCCGCTATGTCGGAAGAATATGCAAAAATATCCGATTACACGGCTTCAATAAAAATAACGCAAGGTGGCACCAGTTCAATCGGTACGGTAAAATTTAAATTGCCGGAAATGCTCCGCATCGATTTTTCGGTACCGGCGGAACAAACCATTGTTTTCACCGGAACGGAACTTACCATATATGTGCCGACAAACCGCATCACGCTTTCACAAACCGTTGAAGGCGGTGAAGTGACTACGGCAAATTTATCGACGGCACGGGGATTAAATCTCATGAAGCGTTCATACTCCATCGCTTATGAAACCGGTCCCGATCCGATACCGCTTGAAGAAGGCTCAACCGAAATGGTGATGGCGTTCATTTTGAATCGCCGCAACGCGAATGAAACGTTCAGAAAAATCAGACTTCTCGTGTCGCCGGATACAAAACTTATTCGACGGGCTGAAGCGTGGCCGATATCGGGCAGTAAAATTACGTTTGATTTTACCAATTATACGCTCAACACCGGTATCCCCAATACGGCATTTATGTACACACCGCCGCCCGGAGAGCGCATCAATAATTTTTTATACGCCGAATAATTGAAAAAAGTAGGAAAATATGCAGGAAATAAGTGAGCTCTTAATTGAAGCGAGAAAGACAAAAGGCGTTGACCTTGAGCAGGCTTCCCATGATACCAATATTTCAAAAATGTTTTTACATGGTTTGGAAACCGACAATTACGAAGATTTTCCGGCGGAAACGTATGTAGTCGGATTTTTACGTAATTATGCAACGTATCTTGAGTTGGACGCCGAACAGATGGTCAAGCTCTATAAACAAACAAAATTGCAGGAATCGGAAATTCCGCAAGAAGTGATACTCAATAAAAAACCGTTTAACAAAACGCCGCTCCTTATTACATTGGGCGTCATTGTAGCCGTTGCCGTGTTGTCAGTTGGCGGGTATTTTATGTGGCAAAAATTCGGGAATCGTACTTCCGGCACACCTAAAGCTGAAACCGCACATCCTGAAACGACGCAGCCCCAAATAGGCAAAACCACCGTCATTGACAAAAACAGCGGAAAGCATTACGAGATAACGGAAGCCTATTACGAACAGCGCTTTTTTGAACATGATACCTTTTCGATCACGATTGGGGAAACGCCATACACGTTTACCGTTTCAAAAACTGCCGGCGAGCTTGAGTTGCAGACCGAAAAACTCGGAACGCAAATTGCCAAACTGGGTGAGAGCATTACCCTCGATTTGAATGATGACGCAGTCAGCGACATCGAGATAGCTGTCGGTGATATCGATAAAACCGATGCGGAAAAAGGCGCGCTTTTGGTTATTACTACGGGTGAGCGTATAGTCGCCAAAGCCGACTCCGGTACCCTGACCGTTACCGCGAAAAATTATACAACGGTTTTTGACGGAGCGTCCGCGTTTCCCGTTACGATGAATGTAACATTTCGCAATTACTGCTTTTTCCGCTACGAAGTTGATAAAAAAAACCGCAAAGAGCAGTACCAGCAAAAAAACAGCACGCTGTCGATTCGAGCCGATAACGGTTTTCGGATTTGGGCATCAAACGGCAATGCGCTTAAAATTGAACTGGTCGGCGCCGGTCGCACCTATGATGTTCCGCTCACAAAACCGGGCGAAGTAATTGTTCAGGACATCAAGTGGATCAAAGACGATACGACGAACCGCTATAAATTCGTGATAATCAATGTTGATTAATTTTTGTACAACGAAAGTTTTTTGAAAAATACCGCAATCGGGTGCCTTGGACGTGGCACCCGTCATTATTTTAGACGGCGAGCGAAAACGCTTCCTGCCTCTTCCTTTTTTATTCTTTTGCGCTTGGTATCATTTGTACGCAAAATATTTTACCGCTTTGGGAGGCACTGATTAATTCAATCGAGAATTAATCAGTGCCCACCTTTAAAATTTATTGTTTCGCAAATGTTCAGAATCTACCTTATTATACTGAACATTGAGAAACAATTAGGAAACGCTGTTAAACGGCGTCAAGCCTTTAATCAGCGTTTCCTTGGTGTACAGAAACCGCTTTGTATGTTATTTATATCGCGGTTATTTTACGGATTACTTTTTAAAAAAGCAGTCTAAAACTTTCGGTGTTTAACTTTTCAGCAAAATTTTTGTTTATCAAAAGGATAAAAACATTTTCGAGCGCAATAAAATGATAAATGTTTTTTTTTAACTGCCGAAAATAATAACGGAGAAAAGTATGAAACGTTTGAAAAGGCTTTTTTTGCTGAGCATGCTTGTTGCGGTATGCAATTTTGCTTGGGCGGAAAATGTAATTTTTTACTGTGTCCAAAATACGGAAGCATACGAAAAAGCCGGTGAAATAACAACGAGACTTGAGGATTTTGTGTTCGATGCTCTTTTTGATTCGGGGCTGATAGCCGGCAATATTCCTTTTACGGTAAATGACGATACGGTTTCGGATTCTATTGCCGAAGCACAGAAACTTTTGGAAAATCCGAGCGATTATCTTATTATCATTCGGTTGACGTATTCCGATAAACCGTCCGTTGATAAAAAAACATATGAAAAATTTGCCGTTATTGAAAAATTAGAGTATTCACTTTTTAATGTAAAAACTGAAAAAGTTGTTTTCCACAAAAATACAAACGTTTCCCATGCCGATACAAAAAGCGCGAGTTTGAAAAAACTTGAAAAACTGAGTTCGGCTGTGATAAAACAGGTAACAACAAAAATTGTACAGGGGGCATAATCGTGAAAAAAATATTTGCACTTTTGAGTTTTATTGTATGTTCGACTGCCGGTTTGTGGGCGGTTTGGGAAGGTAATGCAGGAGTCGGCGCTGCCCGCGATTTTAGCGGTGGCTCCATGCTGGTACGGAGCGATATGTTCCCCCGTGATACATTAATTGAAATTGAAAATTTGGAAAATGGGAAAAAAACAACGGCGTTGGTAAGCGGCAGTTCCGGTATTGCGGGGCTACTCGTCAATCTTTCTCCCGAAGTTGCAAAAGCGCTGGAAGTTCCGCAGGATAAAATTGTTCGGGTCCGTATCAATACGACGAGTAAATTGAGTGATGATTTTTTAGCGGAAGACGGTTATACGAGTACGGACAGCGATTATAATCCTGCACTTGCCGTCACAAATGCTCCGAAAGCGGAAAAACCGGATTCAGTATATGCGGATAGTGATACCGTTTTATTTGATGCTGCATCTTTAACGAAATATCCGAAGCCGGTACCTCCTGCAGACACGGTTGCCGAAAAAATACCGGAGCCGGAGCCTGAACCGATTGTTCCCGAAGAAAAAGCTCCCGTCATTGCCGTAGAACCGGAGCCGGAGTTTACTTCGGAGCCTGACCATACGGAAAACGCTTATTTGGAAAAGGCGGGCTTAAAGCCGCCGCGCCCTACTGCGGAGAAAACCGCCGCTAAAAATAAAAAAGATAAGCCGAAAACGGAAACCGTTACGACAACGACGACCAGGACACAAATTGTAACAACGGAAACGCAACCGGTCGCTCCGGCGGAAGTAAAACCGGAGCCGATGGTGAATGTGCCGATTACAACGGAACCCGAGCCGAAAAAAACGGAACCGGCAAAATCGCAAGCGATCAAGGCGGAACCGCCGAAGCCGGTTGCTACGGTCGAAGGTATTACAAAACCTGCACCGAAAAAAAAGGAAATAACAAAACCGGTGGACACGATTGAAAGTATTCAAAAGCCGGAACGCAAAAAAACGGAGACTCCTCAAGCGGTAAACACCATTGCCGGTATTACCGAACCGGTTCCGGAAAAGAAAGCGGCACCAAAGGCGGTCAGTACCGTCAACGGGATTACGCTGCCTGTACCGGTAAAAAAAGAACAAACAAAGCCGGTTGCTACGGTCGAAGGTGTTAGCAAACCCGCACCGAAAAAAAAGGATGCGACAAAACCGGTACACACGGTGGAAGGCATTGCGCCGCAGATTGAACCTGAACCGCTGAAGCCGGTAAAGGTTGTGGAGCCGAATGAAAAAAAAGCGGTAAAACCGATAGAGATAAAACCGGTAACAGAGGTAAAACCGGAGGCTGAAGTTTCACAACCGAAAACAGAACCGATTGAAGTAAAGCCGGTCGAAAAAGTTGAAAAAAAAAGAGAAACGACACAGACGACGACAACCGTTACGGTAATTGAAGAGCCTGAACAAACGATTGCACAGAAGGCAAAAAAACCGCCGGTTATTGAAAACGTTCTGCCTGCTACCGATGTTGCGCCGATAAAAATTGAACCGTATATCGTGCAGCCTGATTCAAAGATGTATGCCGGTACGCTGCAAAAAGGGAAATATTATTTGCAAATTGCAAATTATAAAAAAGAAACCAATGTGCAAGGGATTCTGATAAAATATAAACAATACCCGCTCGCAATTGAAAAACTGGGAAACGGTACAAAAACGCGTTATCGAGTTTTTGTCGGTCCGCTTAAAATCGATGAGATGGGAGCTGCAATGGAACAGTTTTATAAATTTGGTTTTACCGATTCATTCTTTAAAGTTATTCAATAAAAGTTTCCTCCTAATTTTGAGCATCGTTTCCCGTACGAAATGATGCTCTTTTTTTTGAAGTTTTTACATCTTTTTTGTTCTCATATCCGCTTCGCTCGTTTAGCCACAGAATACTATTTTTTTTTGCTCATTGACTTGTCGCTGATGAACCGTTTTTATTTCGGTTAGATTTAATGTGAGGCAATGCGACAGCTTGCTTTTTTCTATCCCGTATGATACTATTTAAAATAGGGTACCTTACGGAAACACTGATTAATTACCATTTTTACATGACAAAAAAATATAAATGAGTATAC
>CALDWC010000135.1 GCA_937923945.1 uncultured Treponema sp. | reverse complement strand
TTAAAACTTTTTTATCTTTTTTTACAAACTTTTTACATGCACCTCGATTAAAAAATTTGCTGAAAAAAAATAAGGCCAAGCAGTTTTTGGGGTAAAACGCGAAAGCCAGCAATTTGGTTGTTTTTGAAAACAGTTTTGTCTAAAACTTAAAATAAATAAAATCAGGAATGCCGGATGCGGTCAAAAGCTGCAGCGCAAGAAAAGCTACCGCCAGGAGCAGCGCTTTCAATACGAGCGGAATTTTCGCGTAAACGAAAAAAGCTTTTTCGCATGTTACGTGCGGAATAAACTGAAAACCGATTCCAGCCGCAACAAGCAAAATGGAAAGCGGGTTGATTACTTTGAAAGGAAGCGTTACGTTTCGAAGCGATGCGAAATATAAAAACGCCTCATGTAAATTTTCCGCGCGAAAAAAAATCCAGCTGAAAGTCACAAATGAAAACGTCAAAATCGTACGGCATATTTTTGTTTTAGCGCTTTGAGGTAGCCGCATTTCACTTCGGTGATGACCGTCCTCCGCATTTTCCAAAAGGGGCGTCAGACCGCTGTTTGCACTTTCGGCATTTTCAGCCAAAGGTTGCCCTTCTCCTTCGGAGACGGTTTTCGCTATAAAGCATTCCGGTGAAGCGGCTCCGTCATCAGAAGATTCGGGAACCTTCTTGAGAGTGAAAAACCGCTCAACACAGAGCGCCGCCCCCTGCAATGCACCCCAGAGCAAAAACGTGGATTTTGCGCCGTGCCAAAAACCGGCGATGAGCATTGTTGCAAAAAGTGAAAACAGGGTGCGGGCGGAGCCGAAGCGGGAGCCGCCGAAGGCAAAATAAACGTAATCGCGGAGCCAGCTTGAAAAACTGATGTGCCAGCGTTTCCAAAAGTCGGTTACGTTTTGTGCCGTGTAGGGGCGATTAAAGTTTGCGGGCGTTTTGAAACCCAGCAACATTCCGATTCCGATTGCCATATCGCTGTATCCCGAAAAGTCGGCGTAAATTACAACGGAATACGTAACTCCGGCGAATAAAAGTTCCAATGTGTTGTACGTCATCGGAGCGGAAAAAATAGGGTTGGTTACCAGAATACTCAACACGGTCGCAACAATCGTTTTTTTTGCCAAGCCCAACAAAATCAAAAGACTCGCACGATCAAAAGGAATGCAATAGTAGTCGTTTTTGTCCGCTTCAAGCGCGGATTGCAAATGTTCAAAAAAATACGCTGCATGCACAATGGGACCGGAAAAAATTTGCGGAAAAAATATCACATAGAGGACAACATCAACGAAGGAGTCTCGAGCGGAAATTTTTCCGAGATACACATCAAAAATATAGCTGCAGCACTTAAAAACATAATATGAAACACCGAGCGGAACAACGGAGGTAACCGCAAGCAATTTTAAAAACGTGTCCTCACCGAAAAGCTGCGGAAACGAACGATTCAAAAAACCAAGCAGTGTGTATGCTTCTTTAAAGTACAACAAGTATAAAATATTGAGGGCGGTTGCCGCAACGAGAACGGCTTTCCGCGGACGATGATTTTTCAACGTTTTCAGTGCAAGTCCGACGCCCCAATTTACCGCCGCAAGCGCAATCATAATGAGGGTAAAGCGAAAACTGAAAAAAGCGTAAAAAACGATACTTGCAGCAATGAGCAATATTTTCCGGTCATCGGCTCTGGTAAATACATACCAATACAAAAAAAAGATGATAACAAAAAAAATAAAAAACTCAAAGGTCGGAAAAAGCATCGCTTTCTATCCGTTGACGGTTACGGTTCAATCGACGGTGAGTTTGCCATCTTTCGCTGGATTTCACCGGCACGTTCAGGCGGCATCAACGTAAACCAATAAGACACCGGCGAGTTTTTACCCTGCTCTTTTGAATACGCTTCCGCTGCGCGCAAAACGTCAATGATGTCCTGATCGTCCAATTCGAGTAAGTTTTTAACGGCATCCGCCGGGCGACTGTTATAAGCGTAAATCGCAATCTGCCGGATATTCGCCGCACGGTCATTTTTTTCGGCAAGAAGTTGCTGAAACGATTTTTCCTTTTCTTCCTGAGCGGCACGACGTTCGTCAAGCTCCGCCGAAATTTGCTGATTTTCGGCAATTGCCGCCTGCACATCGGCTTCTTTTTTGTCCAATTCTTCACGCCGGATTTCCAAAGCTTCCAAACGCTTAGCAATCTCGTCGGCGTCCAAATCGGCATCGCCGGCATTTAGTGTTTTTCCGCCGACTCCATGAGCCTTTTCAATTCCAAATAATGAATACACCGGTGAAAAAACCGATTTTGCCTGAATCAATCCCAAATAATCAAATAAAAATAGTCCGACAAAAATTAAAATAATAATTAATAAAATAAGAACAATAACCTTTCCTACAGTCCCGCGTCCTGCCATAAAAGCTCCTTCAAAGGTAGTTTTTACTCTATCATACTTTTTGTTATTTTTCAAGGTGCTATAAAAACTTTTCTTTCAAGCCTTCATTAATTTTTCGATTTCATCCGCAGTTACACCGGCTATTTTCATTATTTTAGAGTTTTAGAAATCGAATCGTTTATCTATTTAAGGAAGCACTGATTATTTCAATCGAGAATTGAGGCATCTTTCAAAAACTCGGGTTAGACTTTTATAGACTACTTTTCAGTGCCAACCCTTAAAATCGTTGTTTCGCAAATATCCGTAATTCTATCTTATTATAGCTTATCGTGACTATGCACAAAACACGCAAGAAAAAAGGTTCGCTTCGCTTTGGGAAAATATTGAAATAACGCCGGTATTTAATCTGAGCAAATCACAAAAAAATGTTGTAGTCATTTTTCTTGATAGAGCGCCGGGTGTTTTCTTGCCGCATATATTTGATGATGCTCCCCAACTTGCCGAACAGCTTAGCGGTTGCGTGTTTTATCCGAATACGGTATCAACAAGCCGACACACATGTGGCGGCGCCCCTGCTATGCTCGGAGGTTATGAATATACCTTTGACAATCTCAACAAACGTTCGGATACTCCGCTGCGCGTTAAACATAATGAAGCGAGCTTGATAATACCTCTTATTTTTTCGGAGGCGGGTTTTACCGCAACCGTTGCCGATCCTCCGGTGCCGAATTACAGCTGGAAAGGAGATTTAAGTATTTTTGATGAATACGATATTAAGGCGTTGGAATTATTCGGAACTTATCGTATGAAATATATTTTTACCAATAAAATAAACGGATTGAATCAGAATGTCGATATTATAACTCGAAAAGAAATTCGCAATTTTATTATGCTGCAAGCTCTGCCACATCTTTTTCGTGCGCCTTTTTATGCGTATTGTCGCGGTACGGAAATAAAAAACGGACTTGATTTTATTGATCCATTTTCAGAACTTTTCTTTTTGCGGGAACTGACCGATTTTACCAATACAAAAAATAGTTTTTGTTTTATCGGGAACGATTCTGTGCATAACAGCACACCGCTGAAATCAGACCTTTTAACTCCTGCTGATAACGATGAGGATGCCGGCGCTATTTCATATAAAGCAAACGACAGTGAGCGATTTAACTACCAGTGTTTTCTTGCAACTTTTATTCAACTGGGGAAATGGTTTGATTACTTGCGTGAAAATGATTGTTTTGATAACACACGCATCGTTATTGTTGCCGACCATGGAATTATGTTGTCCTTAAAAGATTTTGAAAATTTTTCTGATCCTCTTGTACCGTCAGGCTTTAATCCTGTACTTTTTTTCAAGGATTTTAACTGCAATGCTCCGTTTCAAACCGATACTACTTTTATGACCAATGCAGATACGCTGTTTTTGGCAACAAAGGATTTACCGGTTTCAAAATTAAATCCTTTTACAAAGAAAGAATTAAAGCCTGATAAAGCAAAGGGGTGTAACTGTTTTTTTATGTATGGCAATGAGTGGAATCCTGAAACACTGGAAAATAAAACTCAGTTTACCGTCATTCCGCAAGGAAGTTGGCATGTAGAAGAAAATATTTTTGATGAGAAAAATTGGACCGTACTTTCCGAGTGGAAAAAAGGACTGACAAAATGAATTTTCAAGTTTCATTACTTTACATAGATCCGGGAACAGGCTCGATGCTCTTTTCCCTTGTTGTTGAAATTGCCGCCGCCCTCACTTTCGGTCTGAGAGCATTGGCGGTAAAATTAAAATTTATCATGAGCGGGGGCAAAGCTGAAAAAACGGCTGCCGAAACTTCGCTTCCCTTTGTTATTTTCAGCGACCACAAACGCTACTGGTCGATGTTTAAGCCGCTCTGCGATGAAGCGGAAAGGCGGGAGCTTCCTTTTGTGTATTATACCGCAAGTCCCGATGATCCGGCACTCGGTGAACCGTACCGTTATATCAAATGCAAATTTATCGGCGAGGGAAATAAACCTTTTGTTAAGCTGAATTTTTTACATGCCGATGTTCTTGTTTCGACAACGCCGGGCTTGGATGTGTATCAGTGGAAGCGCAGCCCCGATGTTACATATTATGTACATGTTCCGCACAGTGTTGACGAACTTGCAGGCTATCGCATGTTCGGGCTTGATTACTATGACGCGGTTCTTACGAGCGGAAAATGCCAAAATGATTTTATCCGTACTATTGAAAGTTTGCGCCCGGGTATCGCAAAAAAAGAATTACTCACCGTCGGTTCACTGCCGCTTGATGTGCTCAAAGCAAAGTACCATGCAAATACTTCACGCGAGAAAAATGCAAAAACGGTAGTACTCGTCGCACCGAGCTGGGGACCTTCCGCGCTTTTATCCAAATATGGCGCAAAGCTTTTAGAAGCCTTGGCTCAAACCGACTTTGAAATTATTGTGCGCCCTCATCCGCAAACACTTGTTTCCGAGCAAGCAGTGTTAAAACCGCTCACGGAAAAGTTCAGCCAGTTTGAATGGAACTACGACAACGATAACTTTGCAGTGCTGGACAAGGCAGATATTTTAATAACCGATTTTTCCGGTATCATTTTTGATTATGCGCTGGTTTTTAGAAAGCCGGTGATTTATTCAATCAATGATTTCGATACGGCGGTGTACGATGCCGACTGGCTTGATAAACCGAAATGGTCAATTCAAATTTTGCCGGAGCTCGGCATTGAACTGAACTCGGCTGAGTTCGGAAAAATCGGCGAAGTAATCAATGAAGCTATTTCAAGCGATGTGCTTAAAAGCGGGCGCGAAAAAATTTTAGCCGAATGCTGGAGCAATGTCGGGAATAGCGCAAGCTGCATCGTTGATTACCTTGTGGAAAAACAAAAAATAGTCAGTACTAAATGAATGGGCGAATTTAAATCGGCTACTCGGAAAAAGCCTCTAAAAAGCGTAGTTTTTAGAGGCTTTTAATTTATTTCCAGAAGTTTTGGAGCATCGGCGCGATAACCAAGGAAACCATTGACATCAATTTAATCAAAATGTTCAGTGAAGGTCCGGACGTATCCTTGAATGGATCTCCGACCGTATCACCGACAACGGCTGCCGCGTGTTCGGGAGAACCTTTACCGCCGTTACTTTCAATCGTCTTTTTCGCATTGTCCCACGCACCGCCGGAGTTCGACATAAAAATCGCCAACACAACGCCGGAAACGGTAACCCCGGTTAAAAGACCGATGAGCATTTGCGGACCACCCAAAAAGCCGACCAAAACAGGCGAAATAATCGCAATAATACCCGGCAAAAGCATTTCATGCAAAGCCGCTTTTGTGCTGATATCGACACAGCGTGCATAATCCGGCTTTTCCGTATCCTGCAAAATTCCGGGGTGTTCGCGGAACTGGCGGCGGACTTCATTAATCATTTTGTTTGCCGCTTTTCCGACCGCATCCATCGTCATTGATGAAAAGAGAAACGGCACCACCGCACCCAGCACAATACCCAACAAAACGCGGATATTCGTAACGTCAACAACATCGGCACCTGACGCTGTTTTAAACGAAGTGAACAAAATAATTGCCGTTAAAGCAGCCGATCCGATAGCAAAACCTTTCCCGATAGCGGCAGTTGTGTTTCCGACCGCATCCAACTTATCGGTAATATTGCGAACATCTTCCGGTAACTTTGCCATTTCAGCCAAACCGCCTGCATTATCCGCAATCGGTCCGTACGCGTCAACGGAAAGCTGAATTCCAAGGGTAACCAACATACCGACCGCCGCAATACCGACACCGTACAAATCAGCTAAAGCATAGCTGCCGCCGATTGCAATAGCAATAATCACCAACACCGGAAATGTACTTTGCATGCCGACTGCCAAACCGGAAATAATCGTGGTTGCAGCTCCCGTATCACAAGCGCCGACAATCTTGTTGACCGGCTTTGTTCCCGTTCCGGTATAAAACTCGGTAATCAGTCCGATAATCACACCTGAAGCCAAGCCGATCACCGTTGCGAGGAAAACGTGCCAATAATGGATTTCACCGTTTGCACCGAAAGTATCATCTTTCATTACACAATACAATAACACAAAAACTAAAATCGTTGCTAAAATTGCAGCCCCGAACGTTCCCGTGTTCAAAGCGCGCTGAGGATTTTTTCCCTGTGATGTGCGGACAAAAAATGTTCCCACAATCGATGCAACAATACCGACGCTTGCAATCATGAGCGGTAAAAGCATCAATTTTAAGTTGACATCGTTTGAAGCACTTACCGTCAAGCCTAAAATCATCGCGCCGACAATCGAACCGACATACGATTCAAATAAATCCGCTCCCATACCGGCAACGTCTCCAACGTTATCTCCAACGTTATCTGCGATTGTCGCGGGATTGCGGTGGTCATCTTCCGGAATACCCGCTTCAACTTTACCGACCAAGTCGGCTCCGACGTCCGCCGCCTTTGTGTAAATGCCGCCGCCGACACGCGAAAAAAGGGCAATCGCGGAAGCGCCGAATGAAAACGCCGTTGCGAGCGGTAAAACTTTTTCTGTAAGAACGGTAGCATCATTTTGAGCATTCAGTACGGTTATTGCAATAAATAATACGATAAACAATCCGAATAATGCCAAGCCGACAACACTCATACCCATAACCGACCCGCCTGAAAACGCGACTTGCAGAGCGCCTGCCAAACCGGTTTTGCTGGCAGCATCGGCAGTGCGCGAGTTTGCCTTTGTGGCAACTTTCATACCGATATAGCCTGCTAACATCGAGCAACTTGCACCCAACAAAAATGCAAGTGATTGGAAGCGTAAAACGACGTCCGTATTAAAAATCGCAAGTAAAGCTGCTACCACGAGAATAAAAGGCAGCAATGTTGTATATTCTCGTTTCAAGAAAGCCATTGCACCGTCGGCAATATGTTTGCCGATTTCCTGCAAAGCCGCATTTGAAACTTTTTGCTTGCCTATCCAGGAAGTTTTAATAAATGCATATAATAATGCTAAAACTCCTGCCGCTAAAACGGCAGCCAAAATAATTTCCACATTCATATACGTCCTCCTAAATGTGTTTAAAACAAAAAACACCAAAAGAGACGCTGAGGAAGCCGACCGAGAATGCATCAGAACTTCTCAAAACCTCTCCGGTGTTTATAAAAAATTATAGTATACAAAAAACATTTGGTCAAGCCCTGTCGCTGTCGTTTTGTAAGTTTTATCGAAAAAGAGTCATATCACCGAGAAAAAATTATATGTTGTAAAATATCAGAATTCGATGTAGTAAAAAATAAATGATAAATTTACCATAATTATGGTTTTTACCTCTTGCATACGGTTTTTTTTTATGCTACACTGACGTAACTTTTTGAGAGGTGTTTATGAACAAAATAATTGAGTGCGTGCCGAATTTTAGTAACGGGCGCGATCCTGAAATTATCGAGCAGATTGTTGCTCCATTTAAAAATACGGCTGATGTCAAATTATTGGATGTCGAGTCTGATAAAGATCATAACCGCTGTGTCGTAACGATTATCGGCGAGCCTGAACCGCTCAAAGAATCCGTACTGCAGGCAATCGGTATTGCGGCAAAGTTGATCGATTTACGCAAACACGAAGGAGCGCATCCGCGCATGGGGGCAACCGATGTCGTACCGTTTATCCCGATAAAGAATGCGACGATGGAAGATTGTATCGCTCTTTCGAAAGAAGTCGGGGCGGAAATTTTCAACCGCTATAAGATTCCCGTATTTTTGTATGAAAAATCGGCTTCATGTCCGCAACGCGAAAATCTTTCAACCATCCGAAAAGGTCAGTTTGAAGGAATGGCTGAAAAAATCAAACAGCCGGAATGGAAACCCGACTTCGGTGGAACGGAAATCCATCCGTCGGCTGGAGTTACCGCCTGCGGTTGCCGCATGCCGTTGGTTGCATTCAATGTCAACTTGAACACGAATGATTTGAGCATCGCCACCGCCATTGCAAAAAAAGTGCGGTTTATCGGGGGCGGGTTGCGCTTTGTAAAAGCAATGGGCGTTGATTTAACGGAACGGGGCATCGTGCAGGTTTCAATGAACATGACCGACTTTACCAAAACGTCACTATATCAATCGTATGAAATGGTTAAAATGGAAGCGAAGCGATACGGTGTTTCCGTTGTCGGTACGGAAATCGTCGGTTTAACCCCGATGGAAGCTCTGTTGAACGTCGCTTCGTATTACTTGCAGATCGAAAACTTCGATGTCGGACAAGTTATCGAGAATAGACTTTTACAAGATTAACGGAAATCAGTATAATAACTTACGAGAGAAAACCGCTCCTTGCCGGTGTGTAATGTCCGGGATGCGTTCATCGTTTTTTGCCGATGCGTACGAACACCGCGCTGAAAAAAAAGCCCGGTGTATGCGGCAGGGGGTGGAGGGAAAACAAAAGTGCCGCGCGATTTCAGCGGCACTTTTGTTCGGAGTGCTTTGCACGGAGTCCCCGAACACCCGTTTTTTGTGTGGTTTGCGTCTGTTTTTTCGATAACGGTTCAGCTACCGCACAAAAAAGCCGCCCAAAAGAAAAATCAAGAAGAGGAGAAAAAATGAAATTATTTTTGTCAGATTGCATATTTACGGCGGGAAATATATATCCTGAACCTATTTCCGGTTTTGTTGTGGAAAATGCAGGACGGATTGTGCTTGTGGACACGGGGGAGCCGCCGCAGCATTTTGTGAATTTTGCCGATGAGGTGATTGATGCCCGTGGAAAAACGATTGTGCCGGGTTTTGTCGATGCACATACGCATTTGGTGCATGGCGGTTCGCGGGAAAACGAACTTGCGATGAAACTTGCCGGAAAAAGCTATATGGAAATTCACGCGGTCGGAGGAATTTTGAGTACGGTGCGGGCAACGCGGGCAGCGACTGAAAAGGAGTTGACCGATAAGGCGCTGCGTAGCTTGAAAATAATGTTGCATAACGGAACCACAACGATTGAAGCGAAAAGCGGATACGGTTTGGATTTGGAAACCGAGTTGAAGTGTCTCAAGGTTATGAAAAAACTAAATGAGTTGCAACCGATCCAGATTGTTCCGACGTATATGGGAGCGCATGCAACACCGCCGGAATTTACCGATCCGGATGCGTATTTGGATTTTATCATCGAGCGGGTTTTGCCTGAAGTAAAAAAACAGGGCATTGCCGAATTTGTTGATGCTTTTTGCGAAAAAGGTATTTTTTCCGTTGAGCAAACCGAACGGGTTTTAACAGCAGCGAAAAAACTCGGGTTTAAGCTCAAAGTGCATGCGGACGAAATCGAATCGTTCGGTGGAGCCGAACTGGCGGCAAAGCTGGGAGCGGTTTCGGCGGAACACTTGATGGCGGTTTCCGATCAAGGAATTGGCGATATGGCAAAGAGCGGTACCGCGGCGGTTGTTTTGCCGGCTACGTCGTTTTTTTTGATGGCACCCAACTACGCGCCGGCTAAAAAAATGTGGGAAAGCGGGGTGTGTGTTGCAATTGCGACCGACTACAACCCGGGTTCATCACCGACGGAAAATATCCAGCAGGCGATGTGGAACGCGTGCTTTAAGATGAAACTCTCGCCGGAGCAGATTTTCCGCGGGGTAACGATTAACGCCGCAAAAGCGATTTG
Source organism: uncultured Treponema sp. (assembly GCA_937923945.1). Classification (GTDB taxonomy): domain Bacteria; phylum Spirochaetota; class Spirochaetia; order Treponematales; family Treponemataceae; genus Treponema_B. Next base: position 21,343 of record CALDWC010000135.1, on the reverse strand, counting down.
CCGCGACCATCTGGTCGGGAGTCTCGAAAAAGGCAAGCAGGCGGATTTACTGGTGTTGGATGCACCGAGTTTGGAATATGCGCTGTATCACTTCGGGGTAAATTTCGTTCGTCAAGTTTGGAAACAAGGCAAAAAAGTATACGAAGAGCGGGAATAGTTTTTGAAGTAAGCCCGTCTCAATAATTGGGGCGGGTGTTCATAAAACAACTAAATATAAAATTCATTAGATACCTTCAGTGAAAGTCTTTTTTTCACGTCTGTCAAGACTCGAAAAAAATTTTCAAAATTTTTCCCCGATTAACAAATCGGCAAAAGGAAACGCTGATTAAAGGTTTGGCACAGTTTACCGGCAAACTTTGCTTCGCAAAGTTTTTTTGCAGAAGCAAAGTAGCTCCTACTTGTTTCTCAATGTTCGATATAATATGGTAGATTTTGAACATTTGCGAAACAACGATTTTAAAGTGGGCACTGAAAAGAAGTCTATTGCGAGTTTTGAAAAATTCATGTAATTGTACGTAAAATTTTTCAAAACTCGACGGGCATCTCTAAAAATCTAACCCGAGTTTTTGAAAGATTCCCTCAATTCTCGATTGAATTAATCAGTGCCTCCAAAAACACTATCTTTGTAAGGCGATTGGACTTAATTTTACCGTTTTTCCTTTTAATTGTAAAATAAAACCGGTACAAAAACTTGCGGCTGCAACGTAAAATGGCGCAGGATTGTCGTGCCGTTTTATAAACCATGATTTCCGCGATAATAGGGACCTTGAAGTTTTTTATTTTATCACATAAAATACCAACCGTCGAATCGGAGGTTTTATGGATTTTACTATTAAAACATTGGGGACGTGCGAAATAACGTCGCCGATTCTTTTTTCAAAAGTGGATGGAGATTTTGCCGCAAATTATGTTACCGACGATGAATCAATTAATTTAAATATTTTAGTCGCTCGAAGTCAAGGAAATACGGAACCGGTTTTGCTGGAACGGGCAGGCGTTCGTGAAAAGATTTTTTTCAATCCGGCTGATGTCCACGCTGCAATCGCAACCTGCGGAGGTTTGTGTCCCGGATTAAACGATGTGATTCGCGCATTGGTAAAAACGCTGCAAAACCGCTACGGCGTAAAAAAAATTACCGGGATTAAATTCGGATATCAGGGCTTTTTGGAAGACTACGGTTTCCCGATGATTGAACTTAATTCGGACACGGTCAACGATATTCACAAATTCGGCGGCACCATTTTAGGCACTTCCCGCGGCGGCGGAAACCGCACCGACGAAATTGTTGACCGCCTTGAAGCGTTGCACATCAATATGCTTTTTTTAATCGGCGGGGACGGAACACTCAAAGGCGCGTTGGCAATCGCCCAAGAAGTTGAAAAGCGCGGCTTGAACATTGCCGTGGTCGGCATTCCGAAAACTATCGACAATGATATTTCTTACATCGACAAATCCTTCGGGTTTGATACCGCCGTCGGTAAAGCGACGGAAGCGGTCGCCGCCGGTTACACGGAAGCCGCCTCGCAAGTACACGGCATCGGCTTAATCAAGCTGATGGGGCGCGAGTCCGGCTTTATTGCCGCACAAACGGCAATCGCCAGTCATGAAACCGACTTCGTACTGATTCCGGAAGTTCCGTTTGAAATGACCGGAGAACGCGGTTTTTTACGGAGCCTTGAAAAAAAATTGCTGGAACAAAATAATGCCGTCGTTGTTGTCGCCGAAGGAGCGGGACAAAACTTGCTGGATACGATTAACGGTGAAGACGCCTCCGGCAATAAAATTCTTGCCGATATCGGACTCTATCTAAAAAAAGAAATTATCCGCTACTTTAAAGAAAAAAGTATTACCATTAATATGAAATATATTGATCCCAGTTATCAAATACGCGCTTCAACTGCAGCTGCAATTGATTCGGTGTATTGCGAGCGCTTAGGCAATAATGCGGCACATGCCGCGATGGCGGGAAAAACGGCGCTGATTGTCGGGGTTGTCCATCAAGAGTTTGTGCATTTACCGATTGCGGCTGTTGTCAGCAAACGAAAAACCGTCGATCCGGAAGGAGTGCTATGGCGGGATACGCTCGATGCAACGGGACAGCCGCTTTTAATGATGTAATTCGGTTATCTTTTCAGTTTTGATTTATTTATAAAGAGGAAAATGAATATGAAAAAACTTTTTACAATTTTACTTTGTTTGACGGCTTTCGGCTGTGCAACTTCCAATAACGGCACAATCGGAAAAAATATAATTAAAAACGAGGAAGCGGGGACGCTCATGCTCAACCGCTATTATGAGTTAATCGGGATTAATAACAACGGCGAGTTTGTTCTGTTTGAACCGGGACACGGCGGTGCAGGTTTAATCAAATTTAACGCAAACGGCTCGTTTGAAGCAACCAGCGGCATTAACAACGGTTTCGGAAAATACACCTATAAAAATACGCACGCCGAGTTCGCAACGCTGACGATTGATTCACTCGGAGTAACCCGCATGGCAGGTGAAAACGCCCAAGCGAATGCGTTTGACGTTCTTTTTTTCGGTAATCTGGACTCGTGCAAATTTATCGCTATTGAAGGAACCGTTATCAAATTGTTTGATGCGCAGAAAAACGAGCAGATGCGTTTTTATCTCAAAGGATAATATCGGCTTTTATTTACGCAGGCAAAAATATTCCGTTAAAATTTTTCGATTTTTAACGGAATATCCATTTGATTTTTTTAAAGCTTTATAGAAAGATCAACTCCAAAATTGAGCACGGTCTTTTCCCAAAGTTTATTTGTTTTTTGTGTAAACAGAAACATACCATTTAACTCAAAATAACCGGCATCAACCCCGATACCGAAAGTCGGCGCAACTTCTTTAAAACCGAACCGCAGATAGTACGCATAATTAAATTCAAACTCCATACCAAAATTGATATTATAAAAGATAGGGCGATTGTTTTTTAAAGGCGAAAGCAGATCGTCAAAATCAAACCAAAAAACATAATCGGTAAAAGTTGCATAATTTTTCGGTAACTGCGGATGCAGCGAAAAACCAAAATCAAGCGTTGGAATAGGACTGCGATATTTTGTGTTGCCGACTTTTTTCGAATTTTTAAAATCATCATAATTTGCATACATTGTTGAAAATGTTGCCGTATATGCGTCGCGGACAACAATACCAAGCCGAAGAAAATCATCATAAGTGTATGCAAAACCGACGTCAAGACCAATTGCGGCAGTCATCATAATCGGACTATCTTTGGAAAGTGATTCAAACAAAGTTGAAAGAGCTGCTTGTTCACCGGACAAGGACGCATTCGGTGTAATTGTAAAACCTTGAAAATAACCTTTCATCTGGATACCGAGCGAAATAGAGCTTCCTGCATTATCAAAAACTTTTGCACCGTATCCACCTGTCATAAAAAGTTCTTCACCGAAAAGAAGATTATATGCATCGCTTGCTTTGTCGATACTTCCGGTAAATTTTGTATTGTTAAAAATACCAAAAGCGAAGTTTGTATTCGCTAAACCGAACGCAATTGGACCGAGTGCATTCAAAGTCGTTGAAAGTTCTGCCGGATCTTCATACATCGCGCCGCCGAATGAAAAGGATGAAATATTCCACTTTTTTTTCAGCGATGAAAAAAGAGCGGGGTTGGTAAAAAGGGTATAAAAGCCGGCTTCCTGTGTCGTATAGGCGCCGCCGCTCCCCACCAGTTTCGGAATATTATATTGAGGCAACTGCAAGGGCGCAAGCTCCGTTTGCGCAAAACTGCAAAAACTTACCAAGAAAAAAAATGTCAAAAGTTTAAATTTCAGTTTCATATAAACCTCAATGATAATATCGTATCAAATTTCACAAAAAAATTTGAGCGGTCAATGCAATTAAAGTCAAAACTGTTTCAACGAAATTGTTAGCATAACTCACAACAATCGCCGATAATTTTTACGGCAACACATTCTCCGCTTTTTAAATTGTCGGCAAAATTTCCGTATTTTAAAGGCAAGAGCAAATAGTTTTCGGTTAGTATTTTTTTACCGGTTTTAAAAGTTTCAACAATTCCCGTTACGATTTTACCGTTTACTGATTCCAAATACGCCGCATAGTTTTGAGCCGAAATCGTATTCAAAAAATTGATGCGCTCCCTTGCAATTCGCTCGGGAACTTTCGGCTTGAACGTATACGCCGGCGTTCCGGGACGCGGCGAAAACGGAAAACTATGAATGTGTGCAAATGCTAAATCGCGGCACAGTTTCGCCGTCTTTGCAAAATCTTCTTCCGTTTCAGTCGGAAAACCGGTGATGATATCCGCTCCCAAAAAAGGATTATCCTTTACGGAACGCAAGCCTTCGCAAGCAGCATAAATTTGAGCCGTGTCGGCGGGGCGTTTCATCAACTGCAAAATACGCTCACTGCCAGACTGAACCGATAAATGAAAATAGGGACACACCCGCTCCGATTTAATGACTTCCAAAAAATCCGCCGTAATTGCTTCCGGGTAAAAACTGGAAATGCGAAATTTCACGTAGTCGGTATGTTCCAAAAGCTTTTTGAGAAGCTGCGGAAATCGAAAGTTGCCGGAAACATATTGCGCAAGATTCACGCCGGTTAAAACGATTTCGTTTTTACCTGCCGCTTCTATTTTTTTGGCGCGTGCAACAGCTTCATCGACGTCCAGCGAAACCGATTTACCGCGTGCCAAATGAATGCGGCAAAACGTACAGGAGGAATTGCAGCCGTCCTGAATTTTCAGTGAAGCACGCGAGTGAAACGCAAAATTGCGAGTAGTTAAATCAAACGCAAATGCGGGTTTTTCCTGCAGATGCGTTTTATCCGTTTTCGGCGTAGGAGCAGTAGTGCTGCGACTTGATTGTTCAGCGGAGATTTTCACCGCGGTGTTTTGTGACAGCATTTCGGTTTTAAACTGCGAAAATATTTCCAACGCACATTGCGGAAAAATTTTTATCACTGCCGGTGAAACCGCATGCAGTTTTTCCGAAAAATATTTCGGAAATTGCGTTAAAAGCCCTTTTTGCATGCCGGGGAAGGTCTTCACTGCCGGAGAAATCGCTTCGATGCTGCTGCTTTCCAGTTGCGCATAGCAGCCTGAAACTAAAATAAGCGCATGCGGAAATTTTTTTGCACACGCGCGGATGACACGCCGGCATTTTTGTTCGGCTTTGCCGGTTACCGTACAAGTGTTTACAAACACCGCCAGTACATCATCAGGATTTTTTGCGGTATCAAAGAGACCGAACCCGGCTTGTAAAAAAGCATCGGCAAGCGCTTCCGTTTCGTTTTGGTTCAAACGGCAGCCTAAACTTTCAAAATGGACGAGAAACATTACATCCTGCTTAAAACGCGCTTGCGACCGTTTTGGGCATCCGGTGAATTTTTATCCAATTCCAAAGCCCGCTGATATGCTTGCAGTGCGTACATCATATCGCCGAGTTGCTCACGCACATAACCCAAACGCGTCCACCAGACGGCATTATTCGGACTAAAGCGCACTGCCGTTGAAAAGGCAATATCGGCATGGGCAAATTTTTTTAAGCGAATATAAATTTCACCCAAAAAATAATACGCAAGCGAAAGTTTATTTCCGTTCGGTGCATACACGATATAACTTTCAAAACTTTTAATTGCTTCCGCATTCTGTCCCAGATAAAAATAGGCTTCACCTTCCGTTTCTAAAATTCGCGGATCGTACTGTGAAATTTCTTTTGAACGCAGGCACCACATTAAAGCTTCCGTATATTGTTTATCAGCGACTAATGCCCAAGTTAAAACCACATAACTGTCTAAATTGGTTGCGTTTGCTTTAATTTCATTTAAGCACACTTCGATTGCGTTTTTATATTGTCCCGCTTGATACATTTTTAATGCATCCGGTTTTGTTTGCGAAAAAGCGCCTGACGCTAAAAGAGAAACCAGCACAATAAAAACAAGTTTTTTCTTAAACGTACTCATCGATTTATCTTCGGTATCTTCAAATTCAAGCTACGCATGCTATTGCTGCATGGTACAAATTCCGGAAAAAAAACATCCCGGTTCAAGGACAACTTCCGGTGCGGTAATATCGCCGGTAAGTCGCCCGGACGCATACACTGTCACACTGGTATTGGCAGTTACGTTGCCTGACACTTGCCCCCTGATAATAACGCGATCGGCAAAAATTGCGGCATTTACCACTGCACTTTCTTCGATAGTTAAGTCGCTCGCAGACTCAAGTTTGCCGGAAACTTTTCCCTTAATCATAAGCGGTCGTGCAAACTGAATCGTACCGGTGAAATCAATATCAGTCGCTAAAACCGTTTCATAATCATCTTCGTCCAAATCAGCTAAATTGTATTTTTCATTGGTTGCCATTCGTGCATTATGCTGAAATTTCATTCAAAAGTCAATACTTTCATTATTCAAAGTATTTGAAAATTTTTGAGAGTATGCTATACTGGCGCAATGAAAAAAATAAGCGGACATCGAATCGGCACAACCCTTTTCGGATATATTTTGACGGAGCTCCTTTTATACTGCTTTGTCTCATTTTTATTTTTCTTCGTTATTTTTTTTGTAAATAACCTTTTAGTTACGATTCAGGATAATTTAATAAAAAACGTTTCACTTCCGCTCATTATGAAATTCTTTTTATATTCGGTGCCGATTGTTGTAGCAAATGCAGCTCCTTATTCTGCATTTATCGGTGCGCTGATGTGTCTCGGACGCTTTGTCGGCGACAGCGAATTTATTGCGTTAAACGCCCTCGGTGTTTCCGACAAAAAAATGCTCTTTCCGGTTATGACCGCCGCACTCATTCTCGGACTTTTAAACTTTGCATTGAACGATTTTTTAATTCCGTACACGGCACCTAAACTCAACGAAGTCGCCGAAGAAATGTTACGTGAAAATCCTGCAATGCAAATACAAAGCTATGCCATTAAAAAATCGAACAACGTTATCATCGCAAGCGGCAAAGTTGAAAAAAACAATATTCATGACTTGGTTGTTATCGATATGTCAGCGGAAAATGGAATCAATTTTCTTTCCGCAAAAAATACGCAATCACGAATAGCCAAAAATGCCAATGTGCTGATGGCGCTTGAGCCGCTTGAGCCGCAGCTACTCGTCGTTGATAAAAATGATTTCCGCACCTTTGATTACGCATACGGAGAAAAATTAACCTACCATTTTTTACGTTCGGAGCTTGAAAATAATTCTTTTTTTTCGCTGGGACCGGGACAACTTTCCTCTTATGATTTAGCAAAAAAAATTAAAACGATGCGTGAAACGCAAGAAACGTCCAAAGAATATTTAAATTGGTATGCGCTGGAATTTCATAAAAAATTTGCGATACCGCTCGGTGCAATATTTTTTATCTTTCTTGCATATTGGCTCAGCCGCAATTTGAAACTGTACAATCAAGGAGTCGGTTTTGTTATCGGGCTGATTATTTCCGTAGGCTACTGGGCTATTTTAATGTTCGGTCAACAGCTCGCCGTTAAAAAAAATTTTGACGGTGCGGTAACCGCTTGGCTTCCGAACGTGCTCTTGCTGATACTCGGCGCCGCATTGATGCGAAAAAAATTACGAGGCTCGTTATAACAGTGAAAAATAATACCGATCTTTATAGAAAAACAAATTTCAGTAAAATGCTGATCCGGTATCTTTTGAAACTTTTTTTACCGGTGTTTTTTATTGCGCTGATTTTTTTTATTTTAGTGCTGGAACTGGGCGACACCTTTTATAACTTGGTTAACTATATGGAAAATCAAGTTCCGGTTAAAACAATGATACACATAATGATTTTATTTATTCCAAAATGTATTTCATACTCAATGCCGATTTCCATGTTATTCGCCGGCTCATACACGATTGGAAATCTCTACACAAAAAATGAACTTACGGTAATTTTTTCATCCGGTATTTCACTGCGCAAATTCGTATTGCCGATTTTAGCATTTGCGTTCACTTGCTCGATCGGAATGCTCTTTTTTGAAGATAAACTTGTTATCAAAACGTACGCAAAAAAAGGCGCGTTGTTTAAAACGTCAACAAATAAAGATAAAAGCCTGGATAGCGCCAACGTGGCGGTGATGTCTCAATTCGGAAAAGTGATTTACACGGCGGATTATTATGACAGTCAGAGCAAGTTTTTACAAAACCCGAAAATCATTCACAAGGATGATAACGGAACCATGGATACGGTAATCATCGCGCAAAGTGCGAGTTGGAACGAAACACAAGGAACGTGGATTTTGCAATATGCACATATTTATCTGATTACGGAAAACAACAAAGTCACGCAAACAGATGAATCAAATATTGCATTGGATTTTTTAACGGAGCCGCCGGAAAGTTTTCAAAAAATTACTGCAAACATCGACGAAATGACTAATCATGAAGTAAAAGTATTTTTAGATAAATTAAAACAAAACGGTTTTTCCGAATCAGAATATTTGGTAAAATATTACCAACGTTTTTCGTTTCCGTTTACTATTTTTATTGTGCTTTTTTTGTCGGTGTCATTCGGCGGCTATTTGAAAAAAAATGTGCTTCTTATGAGTTTGCTGTTAAGTTTGTCGTTCGCCGTTTTATATTATATTACCCAAATGTGTATGGCGGTTTTTGCGAGCTGGAATCTTATTTCACCGATTGTAGGAGCGTGGGCGCCGTTTATATCTTTTTTTGTACTCAGTATTTTTTTTACCCAAAAAGCTCGAACGTAGTTCTGTCTCAACTGCCCCGTGCATAGCTAAAATAGATCTAGTTTTTTTTTGTGATGTACGGTATACTTTACTCATGGCACATTGTATTGTTAAAGAAGCGGAAGAAATTTTAGATAAAGAATTTCCGGTTTTGGATCACGGGTTCGTTCGTTTGGTGGATTATCTCGGTGGAGATGCGCGGATTGTGCAAGCTGCCCGCGTTTCATACGGAGCGGGAACAAAAACTGTCCGCGAAGATGCAGCTCTGATTGATTATCTTTTACGCAATAACCATACATCGCCGTTCGAACAAGTCGTTTTAACGTTCCATATCAAAATGCCGATTTTTGTCGCACGGCAATGGGTCAGACATCGAACGGCTCGACTCAATGAGGTGTCGGGACGCTATTCGGTATTACAAAATGAAGCGTATGTACCGACGGAAAATGTTCTAGGTTTTCAATCAAAAAACAATAAGCAAGGTCGCGCGCCGGAAGGCGTACCAACTGAGCTTGCACGAAAAACAATCGCGCTTTTACGGGAAGGACAACAAACCGCTTTTGAAAATTATGAAGCGCTTTTAAATGACAACATTGCAAAAGAGTTGGCACGAATTAATTTACCGCTCGCAACATACACGGAAATATATTGGCAAATGGATTTACATAATTTGTTTCATTTTTTAAAACTGCGTTGCGACGCTCATGCACAAAAAGAAATTCGCGATTACGCTTTTACGATTTTGCACATTGTTGAAAAAGTTGCACCGGTTGCAACCGATTCGTTTAAATCGCATATTTTGAACAGCATTATTTTTTCCGATAAAGAAGTGTTGGCATTAAAACATATGCTTGAGGGAAAAGCGACGGAATTGAACGAACGCGAAAAAGAACGTCTCGCTGAAAAACTTGATAGCGTTTCCGATTGAGCGTTTCCTCTATGAGTTATCCGAATATGCAAAATACGTTTCATTGCGGCGGAATTGACTTTGCCTCGAATACCCGTGTGTTGATTATTGCCGAGTTAGGTACTTCGCACGGCGGCTCGCTCGAAAAAGCAAAAGCGTTAATCAACGCCGCCTGTGACTGCGGTGCCGACGCGGTTAAATTTCAAATCGTATATGCGGATGAAATTTTGCATCCGAAAACCGGTTTGGTCGCATTGCCGACGGGAAACATTTCCCTGTATGAAAACTTCAAGCGTTTGGAAGTCGACAAAAAATTTTTTGAAACCTGTGCGGAATATTGTGAAAAGAAAAATATATTATTCAGTGCGTCACCATTCGGGGCAAAATCAGCGGAAGAGCTTGCGGCACTCCAGCCTGCATTTATAAAAATTGCATCGCCGGAATTAAATTACGTGCAGCTTTTGGAACAAACGGCGCAGCAAAATCTGCCGCTCATTCTTTCGAGCGGAGTTTCCCGTTTGAGCGATATTGAAACGGCACTGACGATATGCAAAAAATTTTTAACGAAGGATATTGCACTGCTCCATTGCATCACCAGTTATCCCGCGCCCGAAGAAGAATATAATATTTCCGTGTTGGAAAATTTAAAAAAAATTTTCGGTGTTACAATCGGAATCAGCGACCACTCAAAAAACGAGTATCTCGTGCCCGCGTTGAGCGTTGCCTGCGGAGCCGCCGTGATTGAAAAACATTTTTGTTTATCGAATGACGGCGGCGGTTTAGACGATCCGATTGCTTTAGCACCGCACGCTTTTTCACGAATGGTAACATTCGTTCGTGCATGTACGGGGCTTTCCAAAGAAGCGTGTTGCGAAAAACTTTTAGAACGGGGTTTTTCAAAAGAGCGGATTAGTGCGGTACTCGGCACCGGTGAAAAAATATTGGCGCCATCCGAATTGCAAAACTACAGACGCACAAACCGCTCGCTCCATTATATGAGCGATTTCAAAGCGGGACACCGCTTAACGAAACACGACATCGGCATCTTACGCACGGAAAAAATTTTGTCCGTCGGTGAAGCGCCCGCATTGTTACCTTATTTTTTGGGGAGCGTTTTACAACATGAAGTGAGTGCCGGAAGCGGCGCAAAACTTTTTGACATAATCAATCGGGAATCACTATGAACAATGAAGAAAAAAATTACTACTCAACAATTGGGGAGTTTTTAAATAAAAATTTATCAGCGGAAGAAGATCCGTTTGTAAAGCTAAAATCGAATACCCGTAGTCGCTACCGCCGAATGGGCAATGTGATGGAACATCGTCCGCCGCCGAAAATCCATGATAAACGCGAAAACACCGGTGAACAAGAAAAACGCGAACCGGAAAAACTTGTTCCCGTGCCGCAGGATTTGGTTGAAGACTTTGCCGTACTGCAGCTGTTGCCGGGGAGTTCTCTCAGTTTGTGCAAAAACTCATGGCGGCGGCTTTTAAAAAAGTTCCATCCCGATACCGTTACAATTAAAAAAAGCATCACCGTTGAAGAAGCGGCTGATGTTGTCCGCCGAATCAATAAATCGTATCGGCGCATTGAGTATTGGTATGAAACCGGCAAAATACTTTCCGAAAAATAGTTACGGAGACGACTTTGAAAAAAAAATTACTCGGCGTTATTATTTTTGTATTTTTTTACGCACTTTGTTTCGCGCAATCGGAATATACGTCACTTGAGCTGTTTCATTTCGGTTCGGAAAAATACGAAAACGCGCTGGTGTTGTGCTTTACCCAAACAAATGCAAAACAAGCGAGCGACTTCATTGAACAAGTAAAAAAAATTGTACAAAACTTTTCTTTTCCGATGGACACTGACGCTCGCGCCTTCACCTTGTTGATTGCAATTTCAAAAAATGATTATACCGACTTACCGAATGATGTTGCGGTGAAATCTTTTATTGGCATGAATGAACTCATTTCAGAAATCACAAAATATAAACGCAGTTCCATTTTTATTTTTAACGAGGGTGAGCGAGCGAATATTTCGTATCAGGTAGGAAAAGTAAAAAGTCCGTCTTGGATGATAAAACTGTTTTCGCACAGTCTAACCGAAACGAGTTTTACTATGACTTCAAAAATATTTTCATTGGACGCATACAACAACCGCAATATTGAAACATTAAAACTTTTTTTTGATGAAAATATTCCGGCTCTTTTAATACAGACAAAACCAGACATCGATATTACGCGTCTCATTAAAAATATTAATCAAAATTATCTCGATTATTTTTCAAATGACTGGGAACAAAATTATTTTTTATTGCGCTACTTTAATAACCTTAAAATTATTTCAGAGAGCACAAGCGTTGGGTTTATTATTATTTTTTTAGTGATTATTTTTTTGAATTTATTTTTTAAATCGGTTATTACGGAAAAAAAATTCACTGCGAAAAATTTAGTCGTAAACTTTTTTTTATACGGCATGGTCGTTTTGATTAATTTTATTTTTTTACTGCTTGCAAAAAATTTCACCGATTTTCTTTTTGCAACTGTTATTGATTCAAAAAAAATTATCTCGCAGTTTAATGTATATTACATCGTTATTTTTATAACAGTATGGATTTTTGAAATTTTACTGCTTCAATCTCCGATTGTAATAATATTAAAAAAAACGAGTTTTACCGCGGATACGTTTAGTGCCGTATATCCGCATTTTTGTTTAATCAATTTTTTTGTGTTGACAATTTTTGATTTTTCTTTATATCCGTTCGCTTTTTTTACCTACGCGGTTTCAAATTTATTTTCGTTGGCAAAAAATAATATCGGAAAAGTTCTCGTTTTATTTGTTAGCTTTATTTCGGTGCTGTTTTATTTTATTGTAGTTATCGGGGACTCAACGGTAATGATTGACATTATTCGTTTTAAAACTTTATTTCTCAGTTTACTCACCGTTTCGATTATGCTTATTTTTACGATTAGTTATGCAATATCAAAAAAATATTTTAAACGAAAGTTTTTTATTTCATTGCTGAGTGCCGTCCTTGTCGGTGCTATTACCATTTTAATTTTTTCATCAACGGTAAAAAAATATAATATTCCCGTTGAAATACGCCAAACATTTACCGATACGAAAAACGCCGTCGTAATCACGAGCGAGTATCGAATAAAAGATACACTGCAACCGGAGAATATTCCCGATAAAACAAAAACATCAGCTGCATATATTGACGTTGACAGAAGTTTGGAAAATTATTTGGATCGCAGTATCGGCGTGCTGCGTATTAATTCGCCGCTTAAAATAGAAGCGATTCAAGTTTTTGTTTCAAGGGCAAACGAAGTCGCTGTGTATGAAGCGGATAAAAGTTTTACGCAAACAGATGATGGCGTGCTGTTTTTAAGTTCTCAAAATCCCGAACAGCCGTTTGTGATAAATTTTTCATCCGAAAAAAATGCGGTGTTGCATGTTCAGGTAAGAATCTTTAGCTACGATAATCCATTTAATACAAAATTGCAAACAACGAAAAGCAAAACTCGCCGCCGATACGAAGAACAGTTTTTACTGGAAGCGGTAACCGAGTTTCAGCTGATTGCCGAGTGATGTATGGCAACCGTTTTTTTTCACGCCGATATTGATGCGTTTTACGCTCATGTGGAACTGTTGGACAATCCGGACTTAAAAGGCAAACCGGTGATCGTCGGCGGTTCGAGTTCACGTGGGGTCGTTTCAACCTGTTCCTACGAAGCGCGAAAATTCGGGGTGCATTCAGGGATGCCGATTTTAAGCGCAAAAAAATTATGCCCGAACGGCGTTTTTTTACCGGTACGAATGAAACGATATTGCGAAAAATCACACGAAGTAATGCGCATCCTCAAATCACACACACCGGAGTTTCAACAACTTTCGATTGATGAAGGCTTTTTAAATATGAGCGGAATGCAGCTCCTGTTCGGTTCATCGAAAGACATCGCAAAAAACATCAAGCGGGAAATTTTTGAAAAAACACAGCTAACCGTTTCAATCGGAATTGCCCGCACAAAATACTTTGCAAAACTCGCATCGGACTTTTCAAAACCGAACGGCTTATATGAAATAAAACCCAAAGATGAAATTGCTTTTATACAACGGCTTCCGATGGAAAAAATTTGGGGGATTGGAAAAACAACACTGAAAAAATTACAGGCAAACGGTATCATCGATACGCAGATGCTCGCGTCTCTCTCGTTGGAACATTTACAGCTGATTTTAGGAAAAGCGAGCGGGCAATTTGTGTTTAATGTAATGCACGCACAAACGGATTCGCTTTTCAATGATGAAAGACAAAGTCATTCAATCAGTAGTGAACAAACCTTTGAAACCGATTTGGTAAATATGGAATCGGTTGAAGATGTTTTGTTTCAGCTTGCAACGGAAATCAGTATGCGGATGCTTGCCGAAAAGGTAACCTCAAATACCGTGTTTGTGAAAATACGCTATCATGATTTTAAAACGTACACGATACAGGAAATCGGGACGGAGGTTACCAACGCACTCGAAATTTTTAGCCGCGCGAAGGATTTGTTTTACCGCAAATACGAAACAGGAAAACCGATTCGACTTTTAGGAATCGGCGTTTTAAAAGTCGCCGCTGAAAAACTGAGCGAACAGCCGGAGCTTTTTCAAACTGCTGCGCAGCGGCATGCCGAAAAACAAAAGCTCGTTGAAAAAACGGCGCTCAGTATTGCGAAAAAAAACGGCAAACAAAGTTTAACGCGAGCGCGGCTCATTCCGAAAAAAGATAAATGAAAAATACGGGAATACGCTTTGGGAGGCACTGATTAATCCAATCGAGAAGTGATGGCATCTTTCAAAACCTCGAGTTAGATTTTTAAAAGACTGTTTTTCAGTGCCCACCTTTAAAATCGTTGTTTCGCAAAGTTGCTGTTAAACGGCGTCAAACCTTTAATCGGCATTTCCTTTGGTGTGCGGGGAAAAATCGTGCCGGTATAAAGCGGCGGACGTCCATGTGCGGATGACACTGATAGCGTTTAAAGCAAAAATCACCTCAGTGTGTTATATTATTTTCCCATTGACTTTTATAAAAAAAAGAATACAATGTAACCGCTTTTCAGGCAGGCTATTGCCGGAAAGGTACGAGCTAAAAAATATTTTTGACACTTGATAAATTGGGAATATTTTAGCGGGAGTATTTTTATGAAAACTTTTGGGACGATTTCACGGGGGCTTATTGCTCCGATTATCAGCAAGGGTGACGATGTCGCATCGATTGCGGCGGAAACGCTTTTGAATGCGGTTGCGCGGGAAGGCATTGAACTGCACAGCACGGATATTCTCGCGTTGACGGAATCCGTTGTTGCTCGGGCGCAAGGAAACTATGCAACGATGGAGCAAATCGCGCAGGACATTGACGCAAAATTTTCGGATGATACGTTAGCGTTGGTGTTTCCGATTTTAAGCCGAAATCGTTTTGCGCCCTGCTTGGAAGGAATTGCAAAAACCGGAAAAAAACTGGTCGTGATTTTGAGCTATCCTTCGGACGAAGTCGGTAATCAGTTAATTGACGCGACGCTTCTCGAAGACAGCGGCTGCAATCCTCTAGCGGATAGTTTCACCGTTGCGGAGTTTCATGAAAAATTCGGCTCGACCGTTCATAGATTTACCGGCGTCGACTACTTGCAATACTACAACGAAATTATCAAAGCACATAATAAGGACTCATTTATCGTTTTATCAAACAACGCGAAAGACTGTTTAAAATATACGAAATCGGTTTTGACTTGCGACATTCATACGAGAAATCACACAAAAGCAATTTTGAAAAAAGCCGGCGGAAAAACCGTGTTAGGCTTGGACGATATTTTGACGGCACCCGTTGCAGGCAGCGGCTTTAACAGTAAGTACGGACTTTTGGGTTCAAACAAGGCTTCGGACGATTCGCTGAAATTGTTTCCTGAAAATCCTCAACCCATCGTTGATAAAGTTCAAAAAATCGTGTTTGACAAAACCGGCATTATGATTGAAGTAATGGTGTATGGCGACGGCGCATTCCGCGATCCGGTCGGCAAAATTTGGGAACTCGCCGATCCGGTTGTTTCGCCCGCATACACAAAAGGTTTGAGCGGAACACCGAATGAAATTAAACTGAAATACATTGCGGATAATCTTTTCCCGAATTTACCGAAAGACGAACAGGCGAAAAAAATTGCGGCGTATATCGCCGAGCATCAAAAAAAGAGCGAAACAAATATCAACGTGCTTTTCAGTGAAGGAACGACACCGCGTCAGCTCACCGATCTGATCGGTTCGTTGTGCGACTTAACTTCGGGTTCGGGCGATAAGGGAACGCCGTTTATTTTTATCCAAGGCTACTTCGATAAGTACCAAGGCTAACACAACAAAGCGTTTCAAAGAATGCAGCACGGCGGCGATGTCATTTCCTACCGAGAGTTTTTCTCCGGAGAACTTTTGGACTTCAGCAGCAATATCAATCCGCTCGGGTTTCCGCCCGGATTGTCTACTGCGTTGTCGAAAAACTTGGCTGTGCTGCAGCAGTATCCCGACATACAGTATCGGGCGCTCAAGCAGGAAGTTGCGGCATATTTGGGTTGCACATCGGAACGAGTCATCGTCGGAAACGGCGCGATGGAAATCATCGACGCGTTTATGCTGCACTGCGAGGCAACTGTGGTGTGTCCGCCCTGCTTTTCCGAATATAAAACCAGAGCATCCGTACACCGAAAAAAAATCATTGAAGTTCCACAGCTTTATCGCGGACATTTTTCACTTGATGAAACGAGTATCGAAAAAGCGCTGCACAAAAAAAGCATGCTCGTTTTAACCAACCCGAATAATCCTACCGGACATACGATTTCACGCGAGCAGCTGGAACGGATATACAAAATCGTTTTAGAAAAAAAAGCGTTTCTCCTTTTGGATGAAACTTTTTTTGAATTTACCGAACTTCGCTATGACAGTGTTGCGCTTTTTAAAAAATACGAATATCGTAATGTTGCGATTATTCGGGCGGCAACCAAGTTTTTCGGTTTGCCGGGCTTGCGGCTGGCTTACGCCTGTACTTCCGAAAAAACGGCGGCAGCAATTTCATCATACCAACTGAGCTGGCATGTCAATGCTTTGGCGGAAATTGCGGGGACGGTTATTTTCCGCGATAAAAGCTACATTGAAAAATCAAAAGCGTACATCAAAACCGAACGGGAATTTTTATTGCACGAATTAAAAAAGATTTCCGGCATTTTCGTTTTTAAAACCGAAGCGAATTTTATTTTACTCCGCCTCGATAGTGCGACAGCAGACGAAGTCTTTGATTTTTTTGTTCGGCGCGGCATTATTTTGCGCAAAGCAAATAATTTTTTTACCGTATTTGGAAACACGCCTGACGCTGAACTCGCCCTTGCAGAATGGATCCGCATTGCCGTAAAAAGCCATGCAGATAATTTAAAAATTATCAGCGTTTTTCGAGAATGGAGTGCACAAAACGACCGAACACGGTTTGATTAGTCGGTAAGAGAAACGAGCGACGGATCAATCGCCTGCGTAATAAATAAATTTTTCTGGATTTGCAAGCTGACGATTTTATCTTCGTTATCGCCGTATACCGTTCCGGCACCGTCAATCAACAAACGAAGTTGCGGACGAAGCGGAAATTCGGGGACGCTTTTGACAACACGGCACAGGGCGTTATCGCTGAGCATCACGATTGAGCCGATCGGGTAAATGCCGATGCTGCGGATAAGCGCATTGATAACATTCGGGTCAAAATGGGTGCCGTTATCCGTGAGCAGCGTTTTCATCGCATCATAACCGAGCATCGCTTTGCGGTACGATTTGGGACTGGTCATCGCAGTGAACGCGTCGGCACAGGCGATAATCCGAGCACCGATGTCGATTTCGTCAGCCGTCAAACGTCCGGGGTAACCGGAACCGTCGTACCATTCGTGGTGCTGGAGGACGATTTTCGCAAGACGATCGGGTAGCATGAACTCGTTGACAAGACAGTTATAACCGTATGTCGTATGCGTTTCAATCGCTTGTTTTTCCGCATCATTCAGTTTTTCTTTTTTCATAAGAATATCGCGATTCACGCGGAGCATCCCGACATCATGGAGCAACGCCGCAATCGTGATTTCTTCGATTTTATCCGCACCGAACTGCATATACTGCGCAATCAAGTATGAAAGACTTGCCACATCCATAGCGGATTTTCCCATTTCGTATCCTGCAATATCATTTTCCAAAATGAGAGCCACGCATAATTCAGGGTGTGCATCAACGAGCTGCTTCAAATCCCGCAGTACTTTAGTAACCGGACTCATTGTCAGTCGTTCACGATTTTGCACCGAATCAAAAATTTTCTGGCAGTTTTGAACCAAAATCACGTAGTCCGTATACGCTTCCGTACTTTTAAGCGATTGTAATAGGTTTGAATTGGAAGTCGATTCTGTTTCAACAGGTTGATTTTTATTTTTCACCGAATCGGTTGATGCATCGACATCATCGTTATCATCTTCCATGAGATCCCCTTCGGTAAACAAAAACTCATAACCTTTATTTTTCAACAACAACAACTGATCATCGGAAATGAGCGTGCCGGCTGCAATTATTTCATTTTCACCGTCGTCCAGGTAGAGCGGTTTTGAAAACCGCATTCCTTCTCGAAGACCGAAAATTTTTATTTTTTTCATAGCAACTCCCAACTACAGTTTTTCTATTAACATCGAACAGGTTCCGGACGGAATCGGTAGACGCTTGTCTTTGCTTTGATCTAAAATCTTCAGTGCAAAATAGTACAGCTTTTCATTTTCGATTTTTATTTCCCAGCCGCGATTTGTTTTTTCCGTTAAAATTTTCCGTATCATATTTTTTTTCAAACTGATATTTTGAATTCCCATTTCCTCAATCGAGGTAATCGTCCAGTCAATTGTTTTCCGCGGTAAGTTTATTTCCAAGCCGAGTACGTTTTCAATCATCAGCGAAATGGTAGTTAATCCGATCGTTAAAACATAATCTTTTCGGGGAAACCAACTGTGCCGCTGCCAAGTCGCAGGACCTTCGCTGCACGGATTATACGCTTCCCAAAAAGCGGCACTTTCACTTTCCGCTTTCGCTTCATCGCTGGGAGAAATCGTTTCCAACACAAAATAAATATGCCGCATCGCATACTCGCGGGCTAATTCAAAATAGCCGTATTTTTGTAAGCCTTTGATGACGATATAGTTTAATTCAGGAAAAACACTGCCGCAGTAGCCGTTTCCCTTATCGCTGAACGAAGCATCACTGACGGCAAGGCAAGGAAACGGATGCTCCGTGCCGAATACTTTCGGATCAGCGAGATGCGTGAGCAGTTTTTCAACCTTCGGCTTATTCGGTATTTCCGCCATCAATGTCCAATACGATGAAAGACTTTTAATTAAAAGCATGCTTTCATTTTTATCAAGGTCATAATAAAAGCCGGTTTCTTCGTCCCACATTTTTTCGTTAATGCGGGTTTTAATTCCAAAGTACATTTTTTTATATTTAAACTCAATTTCTTTTTCGTTTAAAATATCGGCGATTTCGGCGAGACATAACGTGTTCAAAGCAACGCACGCGTTAAAATCAACAGAAAAAAAACTGTCTTTACGCGCGCCGTTACCGAAGTTCATCGCGGAAACGGGTACGTGATACAAACCGTTTTCGTCGAGACAAGTGTCATTGAGCCACTGCATATAATTTTCAAGAATGGGAAGCACTTCTTTTAATCGACGTTTATTTGCCGTCATGTTATAAACGCATAATTCCGCCCAGGCAAAAACGGGGATTCCCACACCGTTTGGATTATCTTTTGCAATCACCGCAGTATCCGTTTCCAAATTATAACGGCTCCGAATTGCTCCGGTAATTTCCTGCTTTCGATAAAAATAATCCAGATTGGTTTCTGCAATATAATTGCGATTGGAGTACACTAAAAAGAACGTGGAAAAAATTGAAGCGTACTGGTCTAAAAACTTTCCGGTTTCTTCCGGGTAATAAAAGAACTTTTGATCCATTCCCTCTTCAATCGGCAACCAGTAATTTTCAATATGTTTCCAAGTTCGTTCATAAATATCGATAAAGTCTTTATCATAAAAGTGGATTTGCGGGAAAATTCGTTTATTCAAAGTGTACCTCGTAACGGATATTTTGATACTATTTTGCCCCTAAACATTTCAAAATATCATCGTTCCAATATACTAAAAAAACGGCAAAAATGCAATAGTGAATTTTTAACCGACATAAAAATTAAATTTATAGATTTTTTAACGGCTCGAATCTTTTTTACCGGTCTTTTTCACCGAAAGTATGGGAAAACATTTCCATAATTTTTTTTGCGAAACTTTCAACGGCAAGATGCGCCGTTTTACACGCATCGGGAAAAAGCTGAAACATAGTCATCTCCGATGAAAAATTTTCCGTTTCAATGGTCACACCTGCTTTTTCCAGTTGCGACACAAAAGTGTTTATCTGATCAAAAAGATATTCATCGCGAATTGCTTGCACAAACACCGCCGGAAATTTTTTCAACACCGACAATTCGGCAAGGCTCGGTGAAATGAGCGGATTTGCCGTATCTTTATCGCCTGCATAATTTTTCACATACCGCTCAAAAAGTTCTAACGAGAGAAGTTCGTCCTTATGCTTTATTTTTTTAATCTGCAGGTCAACCAAAGGCGACATCACGGCAATACCGAGCGGAAGTTTTTTCTCTTTGTCCAGTACATACAATGCAAGTGCAAAACACAGCGTTGCCCCGCTTCCGTCCCCTGCAAAAACAAAGTGATACCCGGCAAACCGCCCGCTTTGCTGCAAGCCCCGATATACGCGATATGCCGCTTCAAGCTGAAATGGGAACGGCTTTTCATACGCCGGTGCGATTTCCGGTAAAACAACTTCCGCTTGGCACGCATTTGCAAGCGAGGCACAAAAACCGGTATAAGATTTTTGCGTTCCGATTTCAAAAAAGCCGCCGTGAAAATAGAGTACACACTGCTTTGCATTTTTGACCATAGGCGTGAGTACTAAAACATTTTCGCCTGCAACCTGCTCCGTTGCACACTCAACTTCATTCGGTAAAAATACATCGTTGAAAAAACATTCATAGTTTTCTCGACATTGTTCGGGCATCAGTTTTTTTGAATATACGCGATGTTTTAATTGCTTGCGTAATTTTTCACAATCGGACATACCGCTACTTTACACACGATACCGGTAATTGTCAAGACCGATAAAAGTTTGCATTACCGTGAAAAATGGGTTTAGCATACAAGTTTGACCGCGGTAACCGTACCGCCTCTTTTTTCGCTATAAAGTCAATTTCCTTATCTTTCACTCTGCCGATTTTAACGGAAAAGCCCATTGAAAGCAATTCAATGTACACGATATTTTCCGGCACCGCTTCAATATTTTTCATCAACGCGCAAGAGCTTTTTAGCGATTGTATCGTAGCGGGGCGTTTTTTTTGATAACAAAAGCTTGCACGCAGTAGCCTAAATAGTTGATAATGTGTCTTTGAAAAATGATAATTTCACCCTTTGGGAAACGTTGATTAAAGTTTAACATCGTTTCCTAATTGTTTCTCAATGTTCAGTATAAGTGGCTCTGAACATTTGCGAAACAACGATTTTAAAAGTGGGTACTGAAAAGTAGTCTTTTAAAAACATCAGCTTTTAGAGACTTCCCTTAGTCTATTGCGAGTTTTGAAAAATTCATATAATTGTAC
>CALDWC010000134.1 GCA_937923945.1 uncultured Treponema sp. | reverse complement strand
CTAATCAAGTTTTTAGAGATGCCCTCAATTCTCGATTGAATTAATCAGTGCCTCCCAAAGGGAATTAAAATTCCTATCGCATTATTTCCTGTTTCTTCAATTCATTTAGCTTTATAAAAAAACTCCTTATCGTTATGCAACCTTATCCTGCCGTTGACCAAGTAGTACAGCCGGGAGAGCAGCTTGCAGAACAGATGTCACCCGAACAGCTTGCAGTTGAACGGGCGCGCTATTTCAACGGTGAAGTTAAACGTTCCGTCTTCACATACCGGTTTTCTTTTGTTGTTTATCGCTCAAAAAGTTCCTGTAATTCTTTTTCGTAGAGGACAGGAATTTTATTTCGCATAACTTCCGTTTTTATAGAAAGCTCCACCCCGACTTCAAAACGTTTACTCAAAAGCTTAAACTTGCCGATTATTTCAAAAAGCTTAAAACCGTTTTTTGCTGAAATCAAATTTCTGATTTCTTCCGCGTAAAGATTTTGCACTTCATCGGTTAAAAGCACGGCATCAAAGTCGGTATATGTAATATTTTGTTCTTTGAGCCACTGCTTGAGCGATACATCATCAACGACAATGAGGGCTGCTAAATTCCGTTGGTCTTGTCCGACTACCACCGCGGTTTGAATGAACTGTGATTCCTGCAATTTAAGTTCAATCGGCACCGGTTCAATGTTTTCACCGCCACGCAAAACAATGGTGTCTTTTACGCGCCCGCGGAGTACCAGTTCACCGTCTATTGTCAATAAGCCGATGTCGCCGGTTTTAAACCAACCGTCGTCCGTAAACGCTTCTGCATTTTTTGCGTCATCTTTGTAATAGCCTTTCATAACGGAATCGCCTTTTACCCGAATTTCGCCTTCTTCGCCTTGCGGGAGTTCGTTTCCGTCTTTGTCCGTAATTTTCACGGTAAGACAGGCGAGCGGTTTTCCGACCGTACCGAACACGGGCCGATGCATATCGCGGCACGCAATAACGGGAGCTGTTTCCGTAATGCCGTATCCTTCACAAAGTCTAATTCGCGCCGCTGCAAAAAATATATCGACATTGTAAGGGAGCGCCGCTCCTCCTGAAACACCTCCGGCGTACTTGAAGTTTTTACCGAACTTTTTCCGAATATTACGGAACACCAAAAGGTCGGAAAGGAGGTAAAGGGGGTATAAAAACACAACGGGTAAAAAAGCGCCGAGCGGCTGGGTAATCCGTTCGTGTTTTTTCAGCTTATACCAGAGCCCGCTCAGTTTTATCTGCCGTTCTTTCCAAAATACTCCGATTGAAACCGCCGCAGTAAAAATTTTATAGCTAATGCCGCCCTTTTTTTTCATCATTTTAAAGATGGCATCGTAAACGGCTTCCCAAACACGCGGAACGGATTGGAATATATAGGGGTTTGCTTTTGCAAGATCGGGCAGCAAAATACTCGCAATCGGCGCCGAATAATAAATCGAACAGGCATTGTGCAAAAGCAAAAATTCGCATTCGCGTTCGAAGCTGTGCCAAATCGGCAGCACTGAAATTGAGGAACGCCCGGGTGCAACGAGAATCAATTTTGCAAGTTCCGGCAGCTGTGCGATAAAGTTTTTGTGAATCAGCATTACCCCTTTCGGAAGTCCCGTTGTTCCCGACGTAAAAATAATCGTTGAAAGGTCGTCGCTTTCACCTTTGAGGATTTCTTTATCGGGCGCATTTTTTTCAAAGTCTTTTTTTCCGAGTTCCATTATATCGCGATAAAACCACACCTTGAGTCCCTTGGTATCGGCAGGCGGTTCAAAGTCATTTACGGCAATAACGGTTTCCAAAAGCGGGCACGCATCTTTTGCCTGGACAATTTTATTGAACGCATTTTGCGTTTCCGCAATCGCGATTTTACATTCTGCAAGCGAAAGAATGTGTTCAAGATCGCTCACCGTTGAATCGGTTCCGCGCGGAACATCAACCATACCGGCGGTTAACGCACCGAGCGTGCATATCATCCATTCGGGACGATTATCCATAATAACGCCGATTTTGTCTCCTCGCTTACACCCGTTACTCATCAAACCGGAGGCAAACGTTAAAACGCGATCGTACAGCTGTTCATAGGTTATCGGCTGAAAATTTTTGTTTTTGTCTTTATAATAGAGGGCAACAAATTTCGGATATTTCAAAAAGGTTGCACGCAAAATTTGCGGTACTGTTTTTACTTCCATACGAGAGAACTCCTTCGTCGTTACTGTTTTTTAAATATAATTTCGGTTTCCGTTTTTTCACGGTTTAAAAGCCGCAGTTCGCTTGAATTAATTTTTTTTACATAAATCGCGGGGGTTTTCCGCATTTGCCATATTTCAATAATGCCGTCTTTGCGGACAATCTGTGCGGGAAAATCTTGACCGTTGACGGTGAGCCTTGCCGAGTCCGCCGTTAAAAATGTAATCGAAACCGTGTTGCCGTACACATCGGCAGCATAGGTTCCCTGAACTGAGGTACAGCCGGTTATCAAGCAAATGATGCAAACCGGTAGTATACAGCGTTTAAAAAATGTACTCATAACTTGTCAGTATAATAAAAAAAACAAAAAAATCAAGGTTATAAGCAAATTCAAAAAAGAAAAATGTATATTCGGGGAAAAAAGTAATCACAATGCGCCGGTTTACACACCGGCGGTGCATAAAAACTGGACGGTGGCAGGTTTGAACTGCCGACTTCTACCGTGTGAAGGTAACACTCTACCGCTGAGTTAACCGTCCAAATGATGTTGAAGTATTATACATAACTCGCGCAATAAAATCAAGCCTTTTTGAAAACTATTTTCGGTTTAATCGTACAACGAGAAAAAGTATGCTTTTAAACAATCAACTCTTTCCCATAATACTATATAAAAACTCAAAATTCAAAAAAAATATAAAGACTTTTTTTACAAAAAGCTTTTTTACATTCGTGCAGCTCGTTCGATTTCACGGATTTTACAACCGGGTCGGGGTGTGTAAAAAAATCGTTTCCAATTTTGTGTCTCGGTAGAATTGTTCGCTCACGCATTTTAGTCCGCCGGTTTCCGTTTGGTAATGTCCGCCTCCGATGACGGTAATATGATTTTCCAACGCGGAATGATAAATTTCGTGTTTCACTTCACCGGTGATAAAACAATCGAGGCTGTCCGCAATCGCCGCATCAAGGAAACCGCTCGCCGCACCGGAAATAATGCCGACTCGTTTTATCTCTTTTTTCCCAAAGGGTAAAATAACGTGCGGCTGCTCGCCGTTTGTAAAAAGGCGCGCTGTCAATTCGTCAATGTCGACTCCGGCTCCCGATTCGCTGCGGCGATGTGAAAAAATCCTTCCTTTTACGCCGATCGGCATACCCTTTTCAAAACCGAACGGCTCGATATTTTGCAAATCGAGGTTGCGAGCGAGTGCGGCATTATTGCCCAACGCAGGATGCACATCGAGCGGTAAATGCACGGCGTACAACGCAATATCGTTTTTAATCAGGGCGGCAAGGCGTGCATAGTGCTGCTTGGTAACCGGCAGCGGTTTTCCCCAAAATAAGCCGTGATGCACAAAAAGCACATCCGCTTCAACTTGCGCCGCTTTTGAAAAATTTTCCAAACACGCATCCACCGCAAAGGCAACCCGTTTAATCGTTTTATCGGAACAGGCGACTTGCAGCCCGTTGAGCGATATATCAAGCTGCGAAAAAGCTTCAATGTTTAAAAGATTTCGGAAATACGTATCGAGTTCATCAATATTCATAGCGGTACCATATCCGGTTTACAAAAAAAAATACAAGATAAAAATCCTGCGCCTCCGTTGTTTAAAACGTAAAATACCAAATCGATTCTTGATTGTAAATCTGTTCCGGTTGCAACAAAATCGTCGGAAAATTTTTATGGTGCGGACTGTCGGGAAAGCCCTGACTTTCCAAGCAAATTCCCGAAAACTTATCGTAACGGCAACCGTTTTTACCGAAATGCCCGTTTAAATCATTTGCCGTATACACCGTCAACGCCGGCTGCGTTGAATACACTCGAAGCATGCGCCCTGTAACCGGTTCATGCAGCACACAGGCGAGAGCTTTATAACTGTCGATGTTTTTTTTCACAACAAAACTCGTATCCAATCCCGCCGTTTTATCGGCGGTGTTTATCCGCTCGCTGAGGATAGTCGGCTTCGTAAAATCAAACGGGCTCCCCTGTACGGGGAGAATTTTACCCGTCGGGATACGTTGACTGTTCGTTTCAAGGTATTCTTCGGCAGGAACTAAAAGTTCGTGATTGAGTACGGAAACATACCCGCCGCCCGCCTGCATACCGGCGGGGTTTAAATTAAAATACGTATGATTCGTTAAATTAACCAGCGTGGGTCTATCGGCTTTTGCATAGTAGCGCAGCACAATTTCGTTATCGGTGGTGAGCGTATAAGAAACCAGCAGCTGTAAACTGCCGGGAAATCCCTGCTCGCCGGCGGGGCTGTAGCGCTCCAAAAAAATCGTCGCATTATCGTCCGTTACATTTTGCGTCGGATGCCAAATCTGTTTATCAAAAAACGGAAAACCTCCGTGTAAACAGTGTTTACCGTCGTTTTGCGTGAGCCGGTATTCTTCCTTGCCGATGTTCACTTTTGCGCCGGCGATCCTTCCCGCAACCCGCCCCAAAAGGCTTCCGAAGTGCGGCTGATTATCGATGTAGCCTGCAAATGTCGAATATCCGAGCGCGACGTCATCGAATCCGATTCCGTTTTTCGCCGGCAGCAAAATCGCGGTGATGCACGCTCCGTAATTTGTAACCGAAAAGCGCATCGTCCCGTTATCAAGTGTAAAAAGTAAGATCTCGCGTCCGTCGGAAAGGGTTCCGAATTTTTGTTTTTTAATTTGTGTCATACTGCAGTTATTTTATCAAAACAAAATGGATTATGCAACAGATACACAAAGCGATTATTAATCAACGAAAAACATTTTTATTAAGTTTATTCGGTAGTGAAAATACAACAAGCACTAGATTTTTATTATTATATTAAGTAAAATTAAATATATGCAAAATTTACAAAGTTCCGATTTAAAAAAGATTGATGATGCAATTAAATTCGGTGTTCCGCTTACGGTAACAACGTACAGTTATTCCCATGAAGTTCAGTCAAAACTTGACGAACTGGTGACTTATTTTTTAACGAAAATCCATCAACTGCATCTAAAAGATTATGTTATGTACTGCTTAAATGAATTGGCGGTAAACGCAAAAAAAGCAAACACCAAGCGGGTATATTTTAACGAGTTGGGTTTGGATATTTTCAACAGCGCGCAGTATAAAATCGGTATCGAAAAATTCAAACAGGAAACTTTAGAAAATATTGACCACTACATGGAGTTACAAAAAAAAGCGGGACTGTATGTAAAAATAGGATTACAAATGAGCGGACAAAATTTTGAAGTGGAAGTTCGCAATAATTCCATAATGACTCAGGAAGAACAACTGCGTGCACATGAAAAAATTGCAATGACCGCAAATATGAGCGATATTGCTCAAGCGATGGGAAATATCGATGAAACGGAAGGCGCCGGTTTGGGGCTTATCATTATGATGCTAATGCTCAAACAAATCGGAGCTACCACGAAAGCGTATTCAATCGAAGTTATCAAAAATGAAACGGTTGCAAAAATACAACTGCCGTTTTCAGCGCAGTACACGACAGCGGTTACGGAACTTTCTGCCGCGATTATCCGCCAAATCAATCAAATTCCTCAGTTTCCGGAAAAAATTTTGGAGCTTCAACGGCTCATCAACAGCCCCGATGTGGAGATGCCCGATATTGCGAAAAAAATCAGCGGCGATCTCGGTATTACCGCGGACTTGCTGAAACTGGTAAACAGCGCCGCGTTCGGTTTAAAAACAAAATGTAGCAATATTGCGGAAGCCGTAAAATTGGTCGGTATTCGAGGAATTCAAAACTTATTGTATTCGGTCGGCACGATGAATGTGTTTACCGAAACGCATACTTCCGACGAGCAAACGCGGCTTTGGAAGCACGCATACAAGGTCGCGTATTTTTCATATAATCTTGCACGCGTTTTACGAATGCATCGTATTTTGGATGATGCGTACGTGTGCGGACTACTGCATGATATCGGAAAGCTCGTTTTCAGCGGTTTGTATCCCGATGTATTGAACACCATGTATAGAATCCAAAAAGAACGCAATATTCCGCAAACCATTGTTGAAACCATTATATCGGGAATTCATCACGAAGAAATCGGCGCGCGCCTCACCGAAAAGTGGCAGTTCCCGAAACAGATTACCGAAAGCATCCGCTATCATCACCGGATTGAAGAAGCCCCGAAAGAATTTTTTGAGATAACGGCAACGGTTGCGCTGGCAAATTTTATGGTACATTATTCCGAAAATGTGCTGACCTTTGAGCAAATTCCGCAATCAGTTTTGCAGGTGTTTAATATCAAAACCGAAGAAGTGTTAAAAAAACTTACCGATAATTTTTTAAAAGGCTTTGAAACGGCGTAGTGTTTCGGGTGGAGCACGATTCTATGGTGCGGAAACACTATTTTCCCAGTTTTTTCAGTTCAGCAATTTTGTCGCGGACAACAGCGGCTTGTTCATACATGAGCATGTCCGCAAATTCCGCCATTTGTTTTTCAAGCTGCGTAATTAATTTTTTGCGATCATTCGCGTTGAAAATATTGCAGTTTTTTATGAGCGGTTCAATTTCGTCGTTCGTAGCCTCTTCTTTCACTTCGTTTTCACGCACTAAAATATCGTTCACCGCTTTTTGAATGGTTGTCGGCGTAATGTGATGCGCTTCGTTGTACGCTTGCTGAATAGCGCGCCGGCGATTCGTTTCCGAAATCGCTTCTTGCATTGCATCGCTGACGCGGTCGGCATACATAATTACTTTGCCGTTCGCATTGCGGGCTGCCCGCCCGATGATCTGAATGAGACTGGTTGTCGAACGCAAAAAGCCTATTTTATCAGCATCCAAAATACCGATAAACGCAACCTCCGGTAAATCGATTCCTTCACGCAGCAGGTTAATGCCGACCAGCACGTCAAATTCACCGGCGCGCAAACCTTTGAGAATTTCGACCCGTTCGATAGTTTCAACTTCGCTATGAATATATTTGACTTTGAGGTTGAGCGACAAAAGGTAATCGGTCAAGTCTTCCGCCATTCGTTTGGTGAGCGTTAAAATCAAACTGCGCTCATTGCGCGCGATGCGCTCATTCACTTCGCGGTAAATGTCTTCCATCTGTCCTTCGCTCGGATGAATTTCCAAAACGGGGTCAAGCAAACCGGTGGGGCGGATGATTTGTTCAACAACTTGCGTGGATTTTGCGAGTTCCGTTTTTCCGGGAGTCGCTGAAACAAAAACTGCCTGTTTTATTTTCGATTCAAACTCGTTAATTTTCAGCGGGCGGTTATCCAACGCACAGGGGAGACGGAACCCAAAGTCAACGAGATTTTGTTTTCGCGAGCGGTCGCCTTCGTACATCGCTCCGACTTGCGGAAGCGTAACATGACTTTCATCCAAAAACACTAAAAAGTCTTCCGGAAAATAATGAAACAATGTTGCGGGCGGTTCACCCGGTTTTCGGTTTGCAATCGGAGCGGAATAATTTTCAATTCCCGGACAATAGCCCATTTCGGAAAGCATTTCGATGTCGTATTCGGTACGCGTTTTTAAACGCTCCGCTTCTAAAATTTTTCCTTCCGCTTGAAATTTTTTGAGCTGCTCGCTCAATTGAATCTTGATACGCTCAATCGCTTTGGGAATCGCATCTTCTGGCATAACGAAGTGCTTTGCAGGATAAATCGTCAGCTCATCATAGTCGGATGTTGTTTCGTGCGTGAGCGGATTAAACTTTTTGATGGATGTGACGGTTTCCCAGTCAAACTCAATGCGATACGCCTCTTCCAAGTATGCGGGAAAAATTTCCATAACATCGCCTTGACAGCGGAAGCGTCCCCGTTCAAGGACGGCATCGTTGCGCTCATACTGGAGGGAGGTCAGCTGGCGTTTTAAAACATCCGGTTCGAGTGTCACGTTTTTATCAATGTGTATGCGTAAATCCCGCCACGTTTCCGGCAAGCCCAATCCGTAAATGCAGGATACCGTTGCAACGACAATGACGTCGCGGCGCTCCATTAAACTGAAAGTTGCACTGAGTCGCATGCGGTCGATTTCGTCATTGATGGAAGCGTCTTTTTCGATGTAGAGATCGCGAGACGGAACGTACGCTTCCGGTTGGTAGTAATCGTAATACGAGACAAAGTATTCAACGGCATTGTACGGGAAAAAACCTTTGAACTCACGATACAGCTGCGCCGAAAGCGTTTTGTTGTGGCTGATAATCAAAGTCGGACGTTGCACCCGCTCGATGATATTTGCCATCGTAAAGGTTTTACCGGAGCCGGTAACACCTTTGAGCGTTTGATACCGGTCGCCCCGTAAAATACCTGCGGTTAAAGCGTCAATCGCTTCTCCCTGATCGCCTGAAGGTTTATAATCTGAAACTAATTCCAACTTTCGCATATAAACGCATTGTAGCCGTTCCGCATCGTTTTTGCAAGACATCCGGTGAAGAAGCCTGCGAAGGAACAATTTAAACCATGTATGAAACTGCGCAAGTTCATACAGCGTCCGTATCATTATCGGAGTACGGTCATCACGAAAAGTCATCTCGTATCCTGTATTCCGGTAAGGAGGCACTGATTAATTCAATCGAGAATTGAGGGCATCTCTAAAACCTCGGGTTA
>CALDWC010000133.1 GCA_937923945.1 uncultured Treponema sp. | reverse complement strand
TTTAAAGGTGAGCACTGATTAATTCTCGATTGAATTAATCAGTGCCTCCTTAAGGCGGTAGGCACAAGTTCCGAAACTTATTCTCCTATCGCCTACTATCTAACGCCTCCAGCTTTCCACTACAACTTCTCTATTTCTTCCTCGCTTAAACCGGTCGCTTGCATGATTTGTGTCACTGAAAGCTCCATAGTTTTTAATATGCGTGCCGTTTCCCGAGCTCTTTGATACGCTCCTTCGGCTCGCCCTTCTTCTACTTGTACTGCTACATCGGTTGCATAATCATAATCACAGACTAACATATTCATTACCTCCCGCGATTTACGCGTTAAATATTCCGTTAAGATGCCCTTACCAATACACTCTTTTATTGCGCCGGTAAATCCGTTTTCTTTGTCTGCCGCTGCATATCGTCTCACCGTTTCGATAAACAAACTGTATTCTTTTAAGTATTTGCATTCGTTAAGCAGTTCTGCATGTTTATCGGCATTTATGTTGAACACCGTTACCACCACTTCCAAATGCGCCGGTTTTTGTTTAATATTAAATGCATCGGAAAGTTTCAACTGTGTTTTAAGCGGATAGTCTTCAGTCCCGTTGTATAAGACGAAAAATTCAGGTATCGGAATTTTTTGCAAAAGCCGTGCGTAACGCTGTTTTGCATCTAAAATTTTTTCGTATTCACGGGCGATATATAACAAGCAGCGCAGCGGCATATTTTGATTTATCGTTGACTGGTGCTCCACTAAAACGATAAGTTTGTCGCCAATTAAATACGCAATATCATTTTTTAAGGCAGCATAAATAACATTGTCAAGCGTTACATTTTTTAAAAGGCTTTCATCGGTAAAATTCGTTCATTAAAAATCAGCAACTTTGTATCCGTTTTAATCAAAAAATCCAAGCGGTACGTTTCGCCGTTGGGTGCGTCTTTTATCAGCTCAGTGTTCAAAACATCTGCCTGCGTTATACTTCCATAGCTGTCTGCCAAAAACGCATTGAGGAAATCGATAAGGAAACGCGGATTAAAGGCTTGACGCCGTTTACCGGCGTTTAGAGATGCCCTCAATTCTTGATAGAATGAATCAGTGTCTCCTTATAATTTACCGAGCAAAACCTGTCATGGAACGAGCTGCGCTATTTTAAAAAGTTTAAAACATCTTCACAGATTGAATCAAGTCTTTTAAAATTTTTTATCACCGGCGGAATACTTTTTAAAAAAATACCGCCGTACGTTTTTTTCAGTATCCGATTATCTAAAATACTGACAACGCCTCTGTCGCTTTTTGAACGCATCAAACGACCGAAGCCCTGTTTAAATTTAATAACCGCTTCGGGAATGCTCAATTCAAAAAACGCTTTACCGCCGCGCCGTTCGATAAAATGTGCTTTCGCAAATGCAATCGGATGCGTCGGAACGCTAAACGGTAATTTAACCAGTATGACTTGACTCAAAGCTTCACCGGGAATATCGACGCCGGTCCAAAATGATTCGGTTGCAAATAAACAGCTGGAAATATCTTCCTTGAAAAGGCGCAAGAGTTTTGCACGCTCAAGTTCACCTTGAAACAGGATGCGTATATCATCAGTGATGTTCGCTTTAACAAAATCGGTGGCTTCACGCAAGAGTGCATACGACGTAAATAACACTAACGCCCGTCCGCCGCTCGCTTCAATTAACGGTAAAATACTTTTACAAACATATTCGTTGAACTCAGGTTGAGTCGGTAACGGTGCATCCGTCGGAATATTGAGCAGCACATTTTTATCGTATGCAAAAGGAGAAGCAAACGTACCGCCTGCAATTTCTTTTTCGGAAAAATTTTTTAAGCCTAAATTCTTAAATGCAAAATTAAAATTATCGGCAACACGCAAAGTTGCGGACGTACAGATAACACAGTTCATCGGACTGTACAAAGCCGAGTGCATAAATTTTTCAAGTTCAATCGGTGTTTTATAAAATTGGATAAATTCAGCGGAACTTGTTCGCAATCGTTCAAACCAAAAAATATAATCTTCAAACTCCGTGTACAGTACATATTGTTCAAAAAAATTTTGCACTTCTTTTAAGCGAGACAAAATCACATTTGCTTCATGCACGGCAATATTTTCTTCCGATTCGTACTCAGCCGTATCATCATCAAGTTCGGGAATATTTTGTAAAATCATACTGAGATTTTTATTGAGAGTAAAAATACTCGCTGAAAAATTTTTCACCTGCTGTATTAATTTATCTCTATCATTTTGATTTGATTGCAAAAAACTCCACGTACCGGCATTCGGTATGAGTGCAAATGCTGCCGCTTCCAAGTTATCAAACGAAAGCGTAACTTCGAAAATAAACTTTACCGTTTCCGCAAAAAGATCCGCACGCGATGACAGCGCAATTACCTCGCTAAGAACACCGGAAGTTTTTTTCGCCGCTTGCATTTTTGCTGCTTTATTTCCGCTCGTCCGATACAACAAGGAAAGCTGCTTTTTTAAATAAAATGAATTAACCGTTTCGGAAAATCCCGAACCGGCGGCATCACCGATTGCGTGTGCTTCATCCAACACCACGTGATGAAACGCCGGCAAAACCGCCGAAGCCCCGAAGTTTTGACTTTCAAGTTTTGCAAGTAAATCGTTAAAAAGGAGATGGTGATTTGCAATGAGAATTTTAGCCGCTTCCGCTTTTCTTCTCATTTTCATAACATAGCAACAATCAAAATACGGACAGCGCCCTGCAAGACAATTATCCGATTCGGAACAAATATTCGACCAGGTCGCCGGTGAAATTGTAAAATCAAGATCATCGCGTGACCCGGAAAAAGTATCGGATGCAATTTCCCGTTTTAATTTTTCCAATGTCTCCGCATCGTTTTCAAAAAGTTCATTCTGTTCATGGTACTGTTCAAAACGGCGCAAACACAAAAAATTTCGCCGCCCCTTGACCAGTACAATTTTTTCGCGAAACGTTTCCGGTAAGCCGAGTACTCGCAATGCAAGCGGGGCATCTTTTTCAATGAGCTGTTGCTGCAAATTAATCGTCGCCGTTGAAATCAGAACGCGGCAATCATTCTGTACCGCCCACCGGATGCTCGGCAAAAGATAGGCTAAACTTTTTCCGACACCGGTTTCCGCTTCAAAGACACCGATGCAATCGTTGTTAAAACATTCGGAAATTTTTTCTGCAAGTTCTTTTTGTCCTTCGCGCTCTTCAAAACCGGAAAAGATTTTTGAAAGCGGTCCGTCTTCGGAGAGGAAGTCGACTATGGCACCGGTGTCCAATAATTCAACGGCTTGTTCGTTCATTTT
The DNA here is from genome assembly GCA_937923945.1 of uncultured Treponema sp. Lineage (GTDB taxonomy): Bacteria > Spirochaetota > Spirochaetia > Treponematales > Treponemataceae > Treponema_B. The sequence goes on along the minus strand of CALDWC010000133.1, from coordinate 3,830 downwards.
TTAGATGATAACGTAAAACGGATTGATTGTCAATCCAGTTGTTCCGTGCGGTAATTGAGAAAAACGCTTTCACCGATACGGTATGATTCTTCCGTGTTCAAAATAAAAACCTGCAAGTTTTTCTGTGCAGTTTGTACCGTAAGCTCAAGTGTATCGCCTTTAAAAACAATGTTCGTAATAACCGCTTTTTCCGTATGCGCTTCATCGGGGATTTTTGCAAGCCGGATTCGTTCCGGACGCACATACGCAGCGCCGAACTTATTTGCAGCGCCGATAAAATTCAGTACAAAATCGTTTGCCGGTTTATTATACAGTTCTTCTGCAGTGCCGCTTTGCATAATCATTCCGTCATTCATCAAAATAATCCGGTCGGCAATTTCAAACGCTTCCGCTTGATCGTGCGTAACAAAAATCGTTGTTATCTTAAACGTTTCCTGCACCCGCTTTATTTCCCGCCGCATTGCAATCCGCAGTTTCGCATCGAGGTTACTCAATGGCTCATCCAACAGCAAGAGCTTCGGTTTAATAATTAAACTGCGGGCAAGTGCAACCCGCTGCTGCTCACCGCCTGAAAGTTCGCTGATGCGTTTTTTTTCATAACCGTCCAAGCCGACCGTTTTCATCATTTCGCGTCCCATCACAATGCGTTCCGCTTTCGGAATATTTTTAAACTTCAAGCCATACATAATATTTGATAAAACATTCATGTGTGAAAAAAGTCCGTATGACTGGAACACCGTCGAAACATTTCTGCTTTCCGGTTCAAGTGCGGTAATATCCGCTCCGTCCAAGATAATGCGCCCGTTATTCACTTTGATAAAACCGCCGATTGCATTGAGAATCGTACTTTTTCCGCAGCCGGACGGTCCCAACAAACACAACAGCTTCCCTTCATCCAAACTAAAACTAATATCCGAAATTGCTTTTTTGTTTTTGTAATATTTGCTAACGTGTTCTAGCTGTAAAAACATTTTCCGTATCCTCACCGTACATGACCGTATCGTTTTTTCAAAACAAGTCTATACATAAAATTAACCGCCAAGCAAATCACAATAATCAAAAGCGCGATAACCGAACCGACATTATAGTTGCCGCTTTGAATTGCATCAAACATCACAAGGGTTAAAACTTTTTGTCCGGGATAGACCAAAAAAATAATAGACCCGATAGTGGTCATCGTAGTTCTAAATCCGTTTATAAACGAAAGAGCAATACTGTGCGCACTCAAGGGAATAACGGCATCAGTTAACTCATGCAAGCGTCCGCCGCCCAAATCCCGTACCGAGTTTAAAACATCGACACTAATATCGTTCATCGCGGCGCTTGCAATGTTCGTTGAAAAAGGCAGCTGCTTAAAAAGCATGTTGAGGATAACAATTGTTGCAGTGCCGGTTAACATGAGCGGCGGAGATTTAAAATAAAGCAAATACCCCAAACCGAAAAAAGTTCCGGGAATAATGTACGGCAACGCTGCAATTGCATTCGCGTACTTCATCATGCGGCTCTTTTTTATCTGTGTATAATACGCAATTAAAAAGCCGATCACCGTTGTTCCGAATGCCGCGAGTAAACTGTAGACTATCGTTCTCAAAATACTACCGTGTATAAAATCTTTCGCTTCAATAAAATTCAACAACGTGAAAATAAGTTTGCCTTTTTTCATGCGAGTAAACGCGGAAAATACAATCGAAAGATATAGTAAACTTATCCAAACTAAAAAGAAAACACCGATTGCACTGATAAGATAATACAGTATTCCCTTCCGTTCTAAACTCAATTCCGATGATGCCCGCCCTTTTGAAATCGACGATACGTTTTTAAAACTTTTTTGATACAGTAAAAAAATAACCAATGCAGGTAATAAAATCATTATATTCAAAATCGCCGATCTTTTTAAATCGCCGTATGCAATCAACGAAAAATAACTTTCGCTTGCCATAACATTACATGATCCGCCGATAATTGCCGGTGTTCCGAAGTCGGATAAACTCCGAAAAAAAGTCAGCATCATTAACACTTTAACGGCAGGGAAAATTTTCGGCACAATAATATCAACGATTATATTATCCGTTTTCGCTCCGAGATTTCGGGCGGTGTCGATTTCAAACCTATCCATGCTTTGTAAAAAACCTATCAACAACAATGCCCCGATCGAAAAACCGCCGATCGATTGCATCAGTACAATACCGATCATTCCGTATGGACTTGCCGAAATTCCCAAAAGGTAGTAACTGATAATTCCGCGTCTGCCGAAAAGGTTAATGTACGTTAAGGCGGTAACAAACGGTGGACTGATCATCGAGAGGGAAAGTATAAAAAAAATGATGCGTTGTACTGACGCAGGCGCGGTGAAAAAAAATAGAGACGCGGTAACGGACGCAAGCGTTGTCAACAAGGTTGTAAAGATAGCAACACAAAAAGAATTTTTTAAAAGCGATAAGTTATTTTTGTATACGCTACAAAATAAATGAAAACTGATTTTTCCGTTTTCAACAAACGCTTCTTTTAATACAAATACAAACGGTAAAAAGATAAAAACAACGACTGCAGTAAAAATAACTAAAATAACGACAAAATTTAAAACGGAATGAAAGCTCGGCTTTGTCATGAATGTAATTTAATAAAAATAAAGCGGTATAAAAAAACAAGCGCCCGAAATTTTTATCAAACTTCGGGCTGCACAATACGCACCAAGCGCGTACTGATTTATTTTTTCAGTGAACCGAATTTTTCAAGAATGCGTTCACGGTCTGAACCGAAGGTGCTTAAATCTTCTTTAATGAGTTTATCTTTCGGTAAACCTAACGACAAGCCTTCTACTCCCGGCTTAATAATTTGTGCGGAATCTTTTCCGTCCAAACGTGCAATGATTTTTTGTGCGTCCTTTGTCAGCATAAAGTCCATAAACGCTTTTGCCAACTCGGGGTTTGACGGATTTTTAAAAATTGCGGTGCCTTCCGGAACCCACGGTACGCCATCAGCAGGATACACCACAATTAAGTCGTTATCTTCAGCTGCCTTAAACGCTTTTTCATCGGCAGGAATAATTCCCACGGCAAACTCTCCCTGCGTTGTTTTTTCCTGCGGGTCTTTTCCTCGCTTGCCGAAAAACGGAATATTCGCGCACAGTTTTTCCAAATATGCCCAGCCTTTTTCTTCGCCGTACAAATCGAGTAAACCTTTTACCGCCGCGTAGTTGGTTCCCGAAATTGCAGGATCGCTCATAATCACTTCACCCTTGTATTTCGGATCGGCAATCTCCGCCCAGGTTTTCGGCATCGGTAAATTCTTTTCCGCAAGGCGGCTTTTGTTTCCGATAAAGCCGACAACGGTAATTCCCTTTGCAATCCACGCTCCGTCCGCATCTTTGTACTGAGCCGGAATATCTTTCGCATTCGGCGAAATATAATTTTCCAAAAGCCCGTCCGCCTTTGCCGCCATAAACGCATCAAGTCCGCCGCCGAACCAAATGTCCGCCATCGACTTTCCTTCCGCTCGAGTACGCGCCAACACTTCGCCGCTTGACATCGAAAGCAGCTCAACCTTCGCACCGGTTTTTTCGCTGAATGCGTCAAACAATTCCTGATAGGTGCTGGTCGCAACAACATTCAACGTCTGTCCTGCAAACGTTCCGTCCGTTTTTGCTTCCGAGTTTCCCATCGCAAAAACGAGCGATCCGACAAGCACAAAAGCGACACTTAAGGAAACGCTGAACAATTCAGTGTTTTTTATTGTACGAAATTTGTGAGGTATAAATTATAGCTTTTAAGTAAATTAATACTTGTGAGGAAATATTTTTCGGTTTTTTTATGAAATAAATCATGCATTTG
>CALDWC010000132.1 GCA_937923945.1 uncultured Treponema sp. | reverse complement strand
AGTTAGGCGGACGCCTATCGGCGCGAAAAAGTAATATTGAAAATATTTCAATGTTGTGATATATTTGAAATGAAAAGTTAAATTTTAAAAGCAATAAGGAGACTTGACAAAAATGAAAGAATATGTTACCCCCCCCGAAAAATTTAGAGAGTAGTAGACATCGTTTTGTAAAATCAAAAAAACGCTTTTCCATCCGCACGCGGATGGTACTTATTTTCGGAGCGCTTGTCATTGCCGGACTGATGCTTTTGACGTTCATTGCGGAGCGCATTGCACGCAAAGCCTTACATCAACAGGTAGAAGAGCGCTTTCTCGACAAGGCGAATGATGTGACGGAAATTTTACAGTGGAAATTCACTTCCGTTCTGGAATTCATGAACGGCATCTCGCACATAAGCATCCTTTACGACACGGAAAGTTCTCATGAAGAAAAGGCTTTGTACCTCAAAAAAGCTATAGAAGGACATAAGTATATACAAAGGCTCGGCATTGCGGATTTGAACGGTTTCCTGCATATATGGAACAAAGAAGCCGTAAGGGTGGATGACGAGGAATGGTTCTCCATAGTCAAAAGCGGGAAAACATACATTTCCGAGCCGCTCATTTCCAAAATCGACAAGAAATGCATAATCATCATCGCCATTCCTATCTATGACGGAGAGGGGAAAGTCGCCGCAATCCTTAACGGCGTACTCGACGGCTATCTTCCCTCCGATCAGATCAAAGGAATCACAATCGGAAGAACGGGAGCGTGCTACGTGGTGGGACAAAGCGGCAATACGATCGCTGCGAAATCTCGCGAAACGGTAGACAAAATGTACAACACGGCAAAAGAAGCCGAGAGAGACCCTGCAATTAAAGCTCTTGCGGAACTGGAAAAAGCCTCTCTATCTGCCGAAAAGAGCGAATTCAAAACGAACGCGAATTTCGGAGGCGTTATATATGTGGTGTCCTACAAAAAAATTCCGCTTACAGGCTGGGGAGTCTTAGTGTACGCGCCGGTAGCCGACATTAATAAGTATATTACGGTGCTGCGCATTTCAATTTACCTTAGCAGCTTCATTGTTTTACTCACCGTAATAGTGCTCACATACCTCATCGCTCAAAGCATCTCGAAACCCATCAACAACATTGTGGGCGTTTTACAAGACATTTCGCAAGGCGAGGGAGACTTAACGGTGAGCCTGCCGGTTACCGGCAACGATGAAATAACCGATTTGGCACTGTATTTTAACGAAACAATTCAGAAAATCGGAAGTGCCATAAAAGAAGTGAGCAAAAATACCGGTATTATGACCGGTATCGGCGCGGATTTGTCATCGAATATGACTGAAACGGCAAGTTCAATAAATCAAATCAGCGCAAATATCGACGGTGTAAAACAGCAGGTACTTGAGCAAAGTGCAAGCGTTACCGAAACCGCTTCAACAATGGAAGAAATTATCCGTACCATAAAGCAGTTGAACGGCAGCATCGAAACGCAGGCGGCAAGCGTTGCACAGTCTTCCGCTTCCATCGAAGAGATGGTGCAGAATATTGCATCCATTTCACAGACGCTCACAAAAGAGGATGAAGCTATCGTGCATTTGAATAATGCGACGACCGACGGTAAAAGCGCGGTTACCGAATCACACGCGATAACGCAAAAGATTTCGGAACAGTCAGGCGGCTTGATTGAGGCGAGTAATGTTATTCAAAATATTGCTGCACAGACAAACTTGCTTGCAATGAACGCTGCCATTGAAGCAGCCCACGCGGGAGAGGCGGGAAAAGGCTTTGCCGTTGTAGCGGACGAAATCCGTAAACTTGCGGAAGAATCAAGCGTGCAGGGTAAGACCATTACGGCAACCTTGAAAATGCTTGGCACGGAAATCGATTCGTTAAGCGGGAAGGCTGCAATCGTTTCCGAGAAGTTTAACGTCATCGCAGAGCTTTCAAACGAGGTAAACAACACCAGCGACGTGCTGATGTCGGCGATGAAAGAGCAGGAGAACGGCAGCCGTGAAGTGCTTGCCGCAATTAAAAGCATTAACGCGGTAACGCTTGAAGTAAAAGACGGTTCTGCTGAAATGCTTCGTGGCGG
>CALDWC010000131.1 GCA_937923945.1 uncultured Treponema sp. | reverse complement strand
TTTTATGCAAATTCAAGTGGACAATGTCATAGCCCATATCCCCCGGTCGCAGCCGTCCCATAATTGCATTTAAGTTTGCACCGTCATAGTACAAAAGCCCGCCTGCGCCGTGAACGATTTCAGCAATTTCTTTGATATGCTTTTCAAAAAGTCCGAGCGTATTCGGGTTTGTCAGCATCAATGCTGCCGTGTCATCTCCGACCGCTTGTTTCAATGCTTCGAGGTCGACACAACCCGTCTCGTCCGAAGGAATATTAACAATTTCACAACCGACCATTGCCGCACTCGCAGGGTTCGTTCCGTGAGCAGAATCCGGCACAATAATTTTATTGCGTTGCAGCTGTCCGTTTTTTTCATGATAGGCTCGAATCACCAAAAGCGAAGTAAATTCTCCGTGAGCTCCGGCAGAAGGCTGCAGGGAAAACGCATCCATACCGGTAATTTCGCACAACGCATGCGAAAGGTTTCCCATAACTTCCAGCGTGCCCTTCATTGTTTCCGCATCTTGGAGCGGGTGAATATCGGCAAAATTTTTCATACCGGCAACGACATCATTTAATTTCGGGTTGTACTTCATCGTACAAGAGCCGAGCGGGTAAAAACCCGTGTCAACGCCGTAGGTTTTTGTGCTTAAATCGGTGTAGTGCCGTATCAATTCCAATTCGGAAACTTCCGGAAGCTCGGCATCCGTTTTTCTCAAGTAACGGCTTTCAAGTTTATATTCGGGGACGGTTAACATGCTTTTTGCAAACGTATGTCCTGCAACCGATTTTTCAAAAATTAAACTCATTATAAAACCTCCTTTACAATTTTTACAACAGTATCAAGGTCTTCTTTCGTTAAAATATCCGTGGTACACCATAAAATTTCATCATCGGAAAGTTTCAAACCGCCCAAAATACCGGCTTTATCCAAAGCGGCATTGATGGCATCCGTTTTTCCGTTTGTTTTGGTAACGAATTCGTGGAAAAATTCTCCGTTGTTTTGAACCGTCAATCCCAGTTTTTCCAATTCACCGGCGAGATAATGCGCATTGCTGAGTGAGACTTTTCCGATTGTTTTAAAGCCCCCTTTACCGTATGCCGCCATAAACATACTTGCCTGCAATGCACACAACGCCTGATTCGAACAAATACTGGAAGACGCTTTCTCCCGCCTGATATGCTGTTCGCGGGCTTGCAAGGTTAAAACGTAAGCGGTATTACCGCGAGAGTCTACCGACTGTCCGACAATGCGTCCCGGTATTTTCCGCATATTTGCCTGAATCGTAGCAAGGTAGCCCAAATAGGGACCGCCCGCTGAAAGCGGTAACCCGAGTGCCTGCCCTTCGCCGACGGCAATCGTTGCTCCGCATTCGCGGGGACTTTTTAATAAACCAAGCGCAATCGGGTTGGAACTCATCACAAACTCACATTTTTTTTCAGCGGCGATTGCACCGACGGCTTCGCAGTCTTCAATCGTGCCAAACTTATTCGGTTGCTGCATCACGATAGCGGCAACATCATCGGTAGCAAGTTCCTCGAGCTTTTTCATATCGGTTTTATAACCGTCAAGCGGAACGAATATCAGTTCAACATCGCTGAGAAAGTGATTATAAGTTTTTACGAGTTCAATTGTCTGTGCCGAAATCGCTTGCGAAATCAAAACCTTATGTTTTTTTCGACTTATCGACATCACGATTGCATCGGCAACCGCCGTATTGCCGTCATACACACTCGCGTTGGAAATATCCATACCGGTCAGTTCGCATATCATCGTTTGATATTCAAACGCAGCCTGCAATTCGCCCTGGTTTAATTCCGCCTGATACGGTGTGTACGCCGTTAAAAACTCCGAACGAGAAATTAAGCTGCGAACAGCCGGTGGACAGTAGTGTTTATACGCGCCGGCTCCGCGCAATACCGTATGATACACTTTATTTTCGCTGCCGAGTGCTTCAAAGAAGCGTTCAACTTCGATTTGTGATTTTCCGTTCGGCAAATCAATCTTTGCATCTGATTTAAATTCATACAACGCGTCAACTGACGAAACACCGATTTTTTTCAGCATTTCATCAACTTCTTGCTTTGAATGAGGAACATAATTCGACATTTTTTCTCCTTAAAAAATTTTATCGGTATCAGGTGAGTATACCTATCCGTCTACCTTAAAAATAAGGCGGAAAACAGTGCACATGCCGCTTTCCGCCTTTTTATTATTTACAAAGTGGTTTGTATTCGTCAACGGATAAAAGATCCGCCGATTTTTCGGTAAACTCGACCTTGACCAACCACGCATCGAAAGCATTCTTGTTGATAAGCTCAGGTGAACTTTCCAAATCTTCATTGACTTCGGTAATCGTGCCGCTCACGGGACTCATAATATCGAACACCGCTTTTACGGATTCAATCGTGGTAAAATCCTTTCCGGCTGTAACCTTGTCTCCGACTTCCGGCAATTCAACAAAAACAACATCGCCCATTTCGTGTTGCGCATAATCGCTCACGCCGATGGTCGCAATGTTACCGTCAAACAAAACCCACTCGTGGGTTTTTAAGTAATTAACATCTTTAAATTCCATAATTTTCTCCTTGTACACGGAATTTTAATTCATTGAAAATGCACCGTAGGATTATCCGCACGGGGCAGCCGATTTTTTATGCTATTTATGTATTTCTTTCAAAAAACTGGTCGGGCATATTTCCGCTTTGAGTTTTTTACCGCGTACATCAATAAAAATTTCCTTGTCTTTCATTCCGCGGTCAATACGGATATGACCAATGCCGACTTTTAAGGAAGGCGATTGCGTTCCCGTGGTTACGTACCCGATTTCTTTATCACCTGAAAAAACTTTTGCACCGTTACGTGCGATACCTCGATCAATCATTTTAAATCCCTTGCGGATTTTTTTCGGTTCTTTTTCAAGAAGCGCTTTTTTCCCGATAAAATCATCCTTTTCGTCAAGTTTGACAAAAGGCTTTAAAGTAACTTCCGTTGCGAGCGTTTCTTCCGTCATTTCATGACCGTAAAGCGGCATTCCCGCTTCCAAGCGCAGTGTATCTCGGCAGCCCAAACCACATAATACCGCATTAAATTCGGCGCCCGCTTTCATTACGCTGTCAAATAAATCCAAAGCCGCAGTCGCCGGATAGTAAATCTCAAAACCGTCTTCGCCGGTGTAACCGGTGCGGGAAACAATTACTTCACCGTCAGTAACGGTAAATGTTTTAAACGTGTAGTACTCGGCAGGAATATCTTCTGCGCGGATAAATTTTTTGATCAATTTTTCCGCATTCGGACCTTGAATTGCAAGCTGTGCAATTTCTTCGGAGCGATCTTTTAAAACGGCATTACCTTTTAAATGTTTTTTTATCCAGCCAAAATCTTTATCGCGGTTACCGGCATTGACAACCAGCAAAAATTTGGTGGCGTTATATCGATATACTAAAAAGTCATCAACGATTCCGCCTTCTTCATTGCACATGAGTGTATAGCGGATATCGCCGTTAGCCATTCCGCGAATATCATTGGTGATGAGTGCATTAACGGCAGCTTCCGCATCGGAGCCTTCAATATAAAACTCGCCCATGTGCGAAACATCAAAAATACCAACATTGTTTCTCACCGCTAAATGTTCGGCAATAATACCTTCACCTTCAAACTGAATCGGCATCTCGTAACCGCCGAACTCAACAAACTTACCGCCTTTTTCAGTCAGCACTTCAAAATAAGGTGTTCGTTTCATTTTCACTTCCTCCTCGCACTAAATAAAATCGGGCAACCCGGATTTGAACCGGGGACCCCAAGTCCCCCAGACTTGTACGCTAACCAACTGCGCTATTGCCCGTTTTTTAAGCACCGAAAAACCACGGTGCTTTAAGGAAACGCTGATTAAAGGCTTAACGCCGTTTAACAGCAACTTTGCTTCGCAAAGTTTCTCCTACTTGTTTCTCAATATTCAGTACTATAAGGTAGATTCTGAACATTTGCGAAACAACGATTTTAAAGGTGGACACTGGCAAGGTAGCCTTTTCAAAATCTAACCTGAGTTTTTGAACGACGACCTTAATTCTCGACTGAATTAATCAGTGTCTCCTTAAATAAAATCATACCTAATCATAGTAAATATTCATATTTAAATCAAGTGCAAAAGACCGAAAGTTGGATAAAATTTTTTTATTTTCAAGGTGTTTTCGAGGCAGTGTGCGATGTTTTTATTGGAATTTGGAATAGAATAATTATACGACCTTAGTTTTGCGTATTTTTCGATATACACTTGACAAAGGCTCTCAAAAGCACTACACTGCATAAAGATATGAATGATCAACCTCCATCTGCATCGTCGGTGCAGATTATTTTATTAGTGTTTTTGCTTCTGTGGTCGATGTTTTTCTCCGCGACGGAAACGGCTTTTTTAAGTGCAAACAAACTCCGTATACGATATTTAAAACAATGCAAAAATAAAAAAGCAATTCGCGTCCACACTATTTTAAAAAACAAGCAGGATTTTTTAACGACCGGACTAATCGGAAATACGCTGGTAAATACCCTCATTGCCGTTGTCATTACCACAATTGCAGTTACTCTTTTTTCCGGCGAAAGTGCCGTCGGAATTGCGGTCGCTTTCGCGACGATTTTAGTGCTGATTTTCGGTGAAATTGTTCCGAAAGCGGTTGCCCTCGCCTACCCCGATGCAATCGCCCTCCATTCGTCGCGGCTTATCACGGTGCTTATCAAAATATGCACGCCGTTCGTACGGCTTTTTACCGTGCTGACCAAGCCTTTTTTATGTTTACTGGGTGTGAGCAATCAGCAAAAAAGTGCGGATGTAACCGAAGAAGATTTAAAAACTTTTTTTGAGGAAAGTGAAAAACTCGGACAGCTTACCGGGTATGAACGGAATATGATGGAAAAAATTTTAAGTTACGCCGAGATTCAAGCAAAAAATATTATGACGCCGCGTCCCGAAATTCAAGCCGTACCTATTGATGCGGGCATTGATGAAATTTTAGCCCTTTCCGAAAAGTCTCATTTTTCACGCTTTCCGGTGTATGATAAAGATATCGACGACATCAAAGGCATTTTTTACATTAAAGATTTTTTTGTTTCGCCGCTTTTTACCGATCACGCCGAAGCGGAAAATTTTGACTTGCACGCCTACATGCGAAAACCCGTTTTTACGTTTGAATCCGCCGACTCCGACGCACTGCAAAAACTTTTTCACTGCGAAGGGCAAAATATGCTCATCGTGCTTGACGAATACGGCGGTACCGCCGGCGTAGTAACCCTTGAGGATTTAACCGAAGCGGTATTCGGCGACATCGAAGACGAATACGATGTGAGCACTTTTGCCGACGACTATATAAAAACCGCGGATGGCTTTATCGTTTTAGGCTCCATGCAAATTTCCGCATTTAACGAAAAATTCCGCACCGCTTTTGTCGACACACAGCATGAAACCATTGCGGGCGTTGTGTTGGAACAATTCGGTGATATGCCTTCCGTTGGTTCGAGCATTGAAATTGATGATTATCGCTTTGAAGTGTTGGAAACGACCGATAAAAAAATTACCAAGCTCAAAGTAACGGAATTAAACGGGTAAGATGATGGAATTTTTACTGATGTGCATCGCCGTGATCGGGTTGATTTTTTTAGCGGCATTTTTTTCATGTACGGAAACTGCAATTACCGGGGTTACAAAAACGGACATGCGGAAACTCTCGTCCGAAAAAAACAAAGCAACATTTGAACTTCTGGCAAAACGCAGTCAAGTCGTCTCTTCGACACTGGTCGGAACCAACCTGGTGAACAACATCACCACGAGTATCGTAACGGCGTTCACAATCAAAGAATTTGATGCCGGTGCAACCACAATTTCAACGATAATCATAACCGTCCTTATCATTTTTTTTGCGGAAATTTTACCTAAAAATCTTGCCGCGTATAAACCGACGGATATCACCGTAAAAGCAACGCCGGTTTTAAAAATAGTTAACGGAATATTTTTACCGGTTACGTTTTTACTGGGGCTTCTTTCCAACGGCGTTGTACGCTTTTTATCGGTATTCAGCAAAAAAAACACCGCAGAGATCACCGATGAACAACTGCAAATTCTGGTCGATATGAGTGCCGAAGACGGGGCCTTAACTATCGATGAACAAAATTTACTCACCGGTGCAATTCGCTTGCGGGATTTAAAATTGCGGAATATCGTAACGCCGGTGTCCGAAATAAAATATCTCACTGCGGATATGCCGCTTTCCGAAGCGGTTGAGCTGTTTAGCGAAACAAAATTTTCCCGCTTGCCGGTGTGTGCCGATGATGACACTAATTCCGTTTTGGGAATCCTTCACTACAAAGATATTTTATTCAAAGGCGGTGAGCACATACACGTAACCGACTTAATGCGCGAAGCCGTTTTTGTCCCTGAAACGGCGGGCATGTTCCGCGTCATTGAGCGTATGAAAACAAACCGCACAAACATACTCATCGCGATTGACGAATACGGGCAAAATGCGGGGCTTGCAACAATGGACGATATTATCACCGCCGTATTCGGAACCGTTACCGATGAATACGACTCCGGTGAAGAAAAAGAAATCATTCCGCTCGGTGCAAATCGATTCCGTATCAAAGGAGACGCCAAATTGTATGACGTCAATCGGGAACTCCAGCTGCAAACGTCCCTCGATATGAACTTGCAGTCGGAATTTTACGACACGATTGCGGGTTTAATTTTAGAAACCGCTGAAGTCCTTCCGAATGAAGGGAACGTGATTACCATCGAAAATATTGATTTTACAATTGAAAAAATTGAAGACAGAAAAATTGTATCCGTACGGGCGGATACGTCAAAATTGACAAAAACAAAATGAGGAGTTTAATTTATGGAAGCATTAGAAAAAAACACACAATGGAAAGGGAGACGAGGTCCGGTAGTGTTGGTTATTATGGACGGCGTAGGATTCGGCAAGTACCGTGAAGGCGATGCCGTAGCCGATTCACGCATGCCGTGTTTGCGGGAATTATTGGCAACACAGCCGAACACCCGTCTCAAAGCGCACGGAACGGCGGTCGGACTGCCGAGCGACAAGGATATGGGTAACAGCGAAGTCGGCCACAATGCAATGGGCTGCGGTCGGGTTTTTGAGCAGGGAGCGGCGCTCGTTTCTGCGGCAATCAAAAGCGGAAAAATCTTTGAAAACCAAACCTGGCTTGACCTTAAAAAGTTTGCTCGCGCGCATACTTCGACGCTTCACTTGATCGGGCTTTTATCCGACGGCAATGTTCATTCGCACATCGAACACTTGAAAGCGCTCATCGAAAAAGCGGCAGCGGACGGGATTCAGCGTATTTTTGTGCACACGCTTTTAGACGGACGCGACGTACCGGAAACGTCCGCACTTGAGTACATCGAACCGCTCGAAACGTTTTTAGCGCAGCAAAGCAAAACACACGGCTGCACGTGCAAAATCGCATCAGGCGGCGGACGCATGTACATCACGATGGACCGCTACGGTGCAAACTGGGAAATGGTGAAACGCGGCTGGTACGCTCACGTGCTCGGCGAAGGAAGACAATTTCCGAGTGCGGTCGAAGCGATTAAAACGCTGCGGCAAGAAACGCCTGGTGTCATTGACCAAGACCTCCATGAATTTGTGATAGCGGAAAATGGAAAACCCGTCGGTACCGTGCAGGACGGAGACGCCGTGGTATTTTTTAATTTCCGCGGTGATCGCGCGCTGGAAATAACCGAGTGCTTTGAACGCGAACATGATTTTACGCATTTCGAGAGAAAACGTTTTCCGAAAGTGTTTTACGCCGGCATGATGGAATACGACGGCGACTTAAAAATCCCGAAACACTTTTTAGTTTCACCGCCGGAAATTGACCGCACTATGAGTGAATATCTTTGTGCGACCGGCATTACACAATACGCAATCAGTGAAACGCAAAAGTACGGACACGTTACCTACTTTTTTAACGGAAACCGATTGGAAAAATTTAACGAACAGCTTGAAACCTACTGCGAAATCAAAAGCGACATCGTGCCGTTTGAACAGCGTCCCTGGATGAAATGTGCGGACATCACCGATGCCGTAATCCGAGAAATTGAAAGCGGAACATCGCAATGTATCCGGCTCAATTTTCCAAACGGCGATATGGTCGGACACACCGGAGTCTATCAAGCCGTTATCTGTTCAATGGAAGCGATGGACATTCAGTTAAACCGCTTGGTGCAGGCGGTAAAAAAAGCCGGCGGGATTATGCTCATCACCGCCGATCATGGAAACGCCGACGATATGTACGAACATGCAAAAGACGGCAGCGTGCAATTAAACGCCGCCGGTAAACCGAAAGCCAAAACGAGCCACTCGCTTAATCCCGTCCCTTTCGTGATTTACGATCCCGAATATCGCGGCGAATACCGCACCGAGCTGAAAAGCGGTTTAGGCATTGCTTCGGTTGCCGCAACGGTAATGACGATGCTGGGACTGATTCCTCCCGCCGACTACTGCGAATCCATCGCGGAATTAAAGGCGTAATATAAATACACCGCATGCGTTTTTGCGTATGAAGCTCCCTGCCGCATACGCAAAAGACCGCCGCCGCTTTCGACATGTTTTTGCGGATAACTACTGCTTGAAGGAAGGCACTGATTAATCCAATCAAGATTAATCAGTGCCAAGCCTTTAATCAGCGTTTCCGTAACGAGTAAATATCTTTATTGGCATATAATTTGCTTGCAAGACTTTGAACATTAGTACAATAAGCAAGCAATCAAAGTTTAAAATTTTCAATTTATAAGGAAACAATGATTTTTTTAAATACACCGTACGTATTTTTGAATACACCGTACGTATTTTTGAATACATCGTACGTATTTTTGAATACATCGTATGTATTTTTGAATAGCAAGTCTCTATTTTCAAATAGGCAGGCTCGTATTTTTAACGGAGCAGTAAATAAAGCAAAAAGTAATAAAAGTGCTTGACTTATAAACTTAAGGAGGCACTGATAAACGACCGTCAAGCCTTTAATCGGCGTTTTCTTGAAACACTTATCACCCTATCATTGCAGTAACAGTAATGCGATCATCTTACCTAAGGTAATGCGATCATCTTACCAATGGTAAGACGATCATCTTACATGAGGTAATGCGATCGCCTTACACAAGGTAAGATTGCACGCGATCTTACCTATCATGTTAAAGCGCTGATTTAATTCTCGATTGAATTAATAAGGGGCTCCTTTTGCTTATTGACTTGTAGCTGATGAATCGTTTTTATTTCGAGAGAGATTTAACGTGAGGCAATGCGTCCTCTTGAAAAAAAAGGGCTTCCCGTGTACCCTACCCCTATGCTGCAACCCGATACAATCAATGAAATTTTTTTACGACTTTCGAAGCACATCACAAATCCAAAAAGCGAACTGCATTACAAAAATAATTTTACGCTTTTAACCGCAGTAATTCTTTCCGCCCAGGCAACGGACGCGGGGGTCAATAAAGCAACGGAAAAACTGTTTGCACTCGCTGATACACCGGAAAAAATGCTTGCCCTCGGTGAAGAAAACGTACGTGCTGCAATTTCGAGCATCAATTATTATAACACCAAAGCAAAGCATATTATTAAAATGTCCGAAAAACTGATTTCCGATTTCGGCGGAGTTGTTCCCGATTCTTTTGAAGCGTTGACCAGCCTTGCCGGTGTGGGGCGAAAAACCGCCAATGTCGTCCTCAATATTGCGTTCGGACAAAACACGATTGCCGTCGACACGCATATTTTACGCGTTGCAAACCGGCTGACGCTTTCAACCGGAAAAACGCCGGAAGCGGTTGAAGCCGATTTATTGCGGATTACCCCGCCGAAATACCTAAAAAATGCCCATCACCTGCTGATTCTTTTCGGGCGTTATACCTGTAAAGCACGGAACCCGGAATGCGCAACCTGCGTTCTGAACGATTTGTGCCCATCGCGAAAACCGCAATAGTCGAAAAGTTTCACGGAAAAAGAGAAAAACCGTTAAAGTTTTTATGTCAAATTACCGATAAAGTGGTGAGGCTTAGGGCAAGCCTCCGCATGACAAGGATGTCACGCGAAATATTATTCCAGGGAGGAATACATTATGATTATTAATCATAACATGAGTGCAATGTTCGCTCAAAGAACATCGGGTCTTACCACACGAAGTATTGGTAAAGACATTGAAAAACTTTCAAGCGGTATGCGAATCAACCGTGCCGGTGATGATGCTTCCGGGTTGGCAGTATCTGAAAAAATGCGAAGTCAAATTCGCGGTTTAAACAGAGCATCTGCAAACGCTTCGGACGGTATCAACTTTATCCAGGTAGCGGAAGCTTACTTGCAGGAGACAACTGACATTATGCAGCGAATCCGTGAACTTGCTGTTCAGGCGGCAAACGGTATTTATTCTGCAGAAGACAGGATGTACATTCAAGTTGAAGTTTCACAGTTGGTCGCAGAAGTTGACCGCGTTGCAAGTTCAGCCCAGTTCAATGGCATGAACATGCTCACAGGACGCTTCGCACGCGAAAACGGAGAGAACACAGTTACATCGTCAATGTGGTTCCACATCGGTGCAAACATGGATCAACGAATGCGCGTGTACATCGGCACAATGACCGCTGGTGCATTGGGTATCCGCAATGTCGGAGATGAGTCGATTATGACTATCGCTACTCCGTCAGATGCGAACCGCAGCATCGGTATCATTGATGATGGCTTGAAAAAAATCAACAAGCAACGTGCTGACCTCGGCGGCTATCAGAACCGTATGGAACTGACCGTTGTCGGATTGGACATTGCTGCTGAAAACTTGCAAGCAGCCGAGTCTAGGATTCGAGACGCCGATATGGCAAAACAAATGGTTGACTACACCAAAAACCAGATTCTGTCTCAGACGGGAACTGCAATGTTGGCACAAGCTAACCAGAACAGCCAATTGGTACTCTCACTTCTTAGATAAATTGTAGTTAAAAGCCTTGACACCCGTCAAGGCTTAATTAAAAAAAGTTTCCCTGTACTTTTTTTAATTTTGCTCTTGAAATTTTTTTTCAAAGGTGCTACAATAGTAACAGGTTTAGGGAAAATTTTTCGCTTAAAGTACCTTAAACCTGTGCGATCTTTGAAAAATACCTATTCTGAAGCCCTGTATGAACAGTACTATCGGCTATTTACTTAAGTAGCCGGTAGTACTGTATCTTAAGTCTTATCAGTCAAATTCCGCGCAAAATTTTTCTTTTGAGCTTATCATGCAGTAAGTTTTGGCAAGGATGCCACGGCTTTACAGCCGATTTTTGACTTCAGGAGGGTCATATATGGTTATCAATCATAACATGAGTGCTATGTTCGCTCAACGCAATGAGGGTGTTGTTACAACACGTATGGTAAAATCCGCAGAACAACTTTCAAGCGGAATGCGGATTAACCGAGCAGGGGACGATGCTTCCGGCTTGGCTGTTTCCGAAAAAATGCGTAGCCAGATCCGTGGTTTAAACATGGCGGGAAAAAACATCCAAGACGGTGTTTCTTTTATTCAGGCGACGGAAGGATACCTGCAGGAAACAACCGATGTGATGCAGCGAATTCGTGAACTTGCCGTTCAAGCTGCAAACGGTATTTATTCTGCAGAAGATCGAATGCAAATTCAAGTGGAAGTTTCACAGTTAGTTGATGAAATTGACCGCGTTGCAAGCCATGCACAGTTTAACGGAATGAACATTTTAACCGGACGGTTTGCCCGTGAAACCGGAACACAAATTATGCAGTTGCATGTCGGTGCAAATATGGATCAAAACGAACAAATCTATATCGGAGATATGAGCGCACGAGCACTCGGAATTGTTGGTGCAACTCAAGGCGGCGAAGATGCAATGATTTCCGTTGCCGATGTTGAAAGTGCAAACAAAGCGATCGGCTCCATTGATGCAGCCTTAACGGTTATCAATAAGCAACGAGCTGACCTCGGCGCATATCAAAACAGATTTGAGTTGGCATACAACGGAGTTGCAGTCGCATCGGAAAATTTGCAGGCGGCAGAATCACGAATTCGTGATACGGATATGGCAAAAGCCGTTGTTGATTATACTCGTGATCAAATTTTGACACAATCAACGACTGCGATGCTGGCGCAAGCGAATGCAAACTCACAGTCCGTTTTGAGGCTTCTTCAATAATTTAGGGATCGACGAAGTATTCACTCGGATTGATCGCTCGAATGGTGCAAAACCGAACGAAACCGTTACGGTAAAACGAAAAAATTTTTCAAGTTCGGACAATCTAAAGCCAAAAAGAGAATCTCTGGATGTATTCTCTTAAAAATGCTGAAGATTCATCATTTGGGTGCAGGCGGTTTTTTACCGCTTTCGATGTGTTTTATCGGTGAAGGATTTGCGCGTCCTTCACCTTTTTTTTACCGTGCCATGGACGGCACCTTTTATTTTATGCAAATATTTTACAGGAGGTAAAATTATGCAAATTACACCGGCAACGACTACGGATGTCAATGCCCAAGCGAGCATTGTTGCAATCAAAGCTCGTGAAATTAATGCAACTTTAAAAAAATCAATCGACACCATCACCGATACTATTCTTGCAACGAAAAAAGCGGCACAAAAATTGCAGGATGCTCAAAATGCCGATGAAGTGTATAAACAAACACTGGAATCAATGGAACAGCTGAAAAAAGTTTCAGATGTTTTTACACGCGAATTGGATTTTTCCGTCAATAAAGAAATTAACCGCGTCGTTGTCCGTATTGTGGATAAAAACACCAAAGAAATCATAAAAGTTATTCCATCGGAGGAAGCGCAATATATCCAACTCAAAATACAGGAACTTTTGGGCTTACTCTTTGATGAAGAAGTTTAATTATACCGTTTTCGATTCCACCGGTAGTTTTCTTATTTTTTTTTATCCAATAATTTTCGCGTCCGTTCAGGAAGCGTTCCTCCTTTGACGGATTTTAAATCATTGACAATAAACATTGCTTTCGGGTCTATTTTTTCCAAATCGGAAATAATGCGATCTGCACCTTGCCGATTAACGGAAAACATTAAAAGCCTGCGCGCGTCTTTATAGCCTTTTGCTTCAACTTCGGTAACGCCGATTTGTTTATCGCGAATAAAGCGGGTAATATCTCCCGCAGTTTCTATATTGCAAATTACTTGAATTGCAACAAGTCCGAACGCAAGCCACTCTTCAATAAGCGATCCGATTACCACACCGAATGCAAAACCGAAACCGTAAGGAAGCGATTTTAACGGATCTGAACGCAAATCGGTTAAAACAGCCGATGCAACAAACAGCCAAATAAAAATCTCCAAAGCACCGGCAATAAATGCAATTTTTCGGTAGCCTTTATTTACTAAAATAATACGCAGTGTACTCACTGAAATTTCCAATATTTTTGCAACAAAAATTGCAACGTATACGTACCATTCGGTACCGGTAAAAAAACGATAAATGAACTCCACAACTCTACCCTCTTACCTTTCCTGTCTCGTTTACATCGGATAATAACTGCGCATAGTATACTAAAATGTCGCACAAAATGCAATGTCTTATTATAACTTGTTGCGAACGTACGAAAATCTACCAGTTCTATGCGGGGTTTTTCCGATTTTCAATCAAAAAACATATTTTTTAACTTGACAGATTCTTTATTTTTTTATATTATATCCGAAATTAAAATATTTTTAAAAGAATTCTATTTATATAAGGATTGATATATGACAAAAAATGCGTTAACAATTTTAGACGTAGTCAACAACAGCTTTGATCACCCAACCGCGGAAGATATTTTTTTAAAGCTCAAAGCAAAAAACAGCAAAATGGTGCTCGCGACCGTGTACAATAATTTGAATATGCTTTGTGAAAAAGGCTTAGTACGGCGCCTTTCAATTGACGGAATTTCCGACCGCTTTGACCATATTAACCGACATGATCATCTTTATTGTTCACAATGTGGAAAAATCGCCGATATTGAGCTTGATGATTTAACCGAAATGATTGAAAAAAAATTGGGAACAAAGGTGCTGTCGTATAACTTGCAGGTTAACTACATCTGTCCAGAATGCAGCAAACTCACCAAATCGCAGTCTTCCGTGCAGTCTCCAGATGCGGTTGCAGCACCGAACGAATCGATATGCTGTTAGGGAAACGCTGATTAAAGATTCGGCATTATCTTTTTTAGTTTCGCCGAATCACCGCAAGGCAGCGTTCGCTTTCTAAAAACGGCACTTGTACCGGTGTGATGCTTGCAGTCGCGCCCGCTCGTGCAAGTTCCGTTTGTAAACTTTTCAGTTCAGCTGCCGTTTTTTCTCTATTTCCTTTGTACAAAACCAGCATGCCGGTTTCAGCCGTGAGCCGAAACAACATACGGAATACAGCTGCATCCAAAGCGGTCAATGCCCGGGCGGTTACCGCATCGAAAGTTTTTTGCACCCGCGTTGCATCTTCGCTGCAAACGGTGATATTGTTCAAAGGCAACGTTGCCGCGACGTTTTGCAAAAAACCGGCTCGCCGATCACTGCGCTCAATGAGCGTAAAAGAAACATGCGGCAAAAATACAGCGAGTGGAATTCCCGGAAAACCGGCGCCGCTTCCGATGTCGGCAATCCGCTCCGCTGACGTTTCGGCAAAAAGCGGATAACCCGCGAGGCTATCCAAAATATGCCGCACAACGAGCTGCTCGTCCGTGTCCGCATTCACTAAATCGAAGCGGGAATTAAAAAGCAACAGTTCCGCAACGTAGCGTTCAATTTTTTCAATGCAGGCAGTATCATGCGGAACTTCCAATTTTTTTAATCCCCGATGCAAAAGCTCCAATGCCGTTTTATTCATCGCGTATTGGTCCGCCGTCTTTTTTTCAAAAAGGAAAGTTTCGTTTCCGTTACGATAATCGCAAGCACGATGAGCAAACCGCCGAAAAGCAAGTTCGCAGTCAGTGTTTCAAAACCCAACAGCACGGAAAACGTCATACCAAAAACCGATTCAAGCGAGAAAAAAAGCGATGCGGTTGAAGCCGGTGTATATTTTTGCCCGTACGTTTGCAAGAGCACCGCAATTGACGTACAAGGAATCGCCAAATAGAGCACCGTCGCAATCGACTGTTTTGTCCAAACGGATACCGCATTGTGTTCAAAAACAAACGTAAAAATAATCGCACAAAGCGCGCCGACCAAAAAATGCAGTATCGTAAAAAGCACTGTATCCAGTTCGGGTGCCATCCGTTCAATCGCAACAATATTAACCACAAACACGAGGGAACTGCACAACGTCACGAAGTCGGCGAGACAAACCGGCGAAGCGGCATCGGCAATTAAATCGGGGAGCGAAATCAGCGCAACCCCGCCGACGCACATAACCGCCGCAATGATGTTGTACCGATTGGGACGTTTTTTATTGATAAGCCATGATACAAAAGGAACGACAACACAATAGGTAGAAATCAAAAAAGCCGAGCGCCCCGGTTTTCCGCCCAAGGTCGTCATTGCAAATGCCTGAAGATAGTATCCGAAAAACGTCGTTATTCCGGCGGCTAAACTCGCAAAAAGATATTTTTTATTCAGTAGTTTAAAACGCGGAAAAAAAATAATCGACAGCAGTACAAAACTGATTGAAAAACGCATTGCGATTAAAAATGCCGGTTGGAAAAATTCCGCCGTACTTGAAACAGAAACAAAGGTGCTTCCCCAGATTACGCCCAAAGCCAAAAGAGCTACCCGTGCCGTTATTTCCTGCTTTGTAAATTCTTTTCGTTGCATATTTTGAACCATAAGCTCACCCACAAATTTTTATCGTTTCCTTACGGAGGCACTGATTAATTCAATCGAGAATTAATCAGTGCCCACCTTTAAA
>CALDWC010000130.1 GCA_937923945.1 uncultured Treponema sp. | reverse complement strand
TACGTCGATGATACTGCCTTTGCGGTGGGAAAGTAGATTGCTGCTAGGCTTTTTTATTTTAAAAGAGGCTTGCAGTAGATAGTGAAATAACACGGAAGTCAAGCTCGCTGCTCAACGTAACGGTTGCCTTTTGGTGGGAAAGTAGAGCAGAAGCGGCTTTTGCCGAACATAATACCCGACACGAGCATTTCTATGAAGCCAAGTATTTTTTACCTTTTGCAAAAAGTACTTCCGTCCTTTGTAAAATATGACGAAAAATGGAATATCCGATTCAATATACTGCGTACCAGTATTGGGACAATAAAAGTCAATAAATCCGTATTGACTTTTTCAATAAAAAAATATATATTTATCGATATATAATAGTGAAGAACTAATAGGAGGTTCTTATATGATAAAAAACAGTGTAAAAATACTGGTAAGTTTTTTAATTTTGGTTGTACTTTGTTTTTCATGTGCAAGCGGTGCAAGTACGGTAAAGACCATGGACGGCGATTCATTAGTTGCGCGTAATTCAGGACGCGAAAAGGATAAGATTTTAATTATTGATGTTCGCCCCGAAGCCGAGTACCAAGCAGGTCATATTGAAAATGCAATCAATATGCTTTCGGATACCATCGCCGACAATCTTGCTGCAATTGAACCGTGGAAAAGCATGCCGATTATTGTGTACTGCAACACCGGTAAGCGCTCGGCGGCTGCAGCTGAAGTACTGACAAAAAACGGATTTAAAGAAGTGTATAACGCCGCCGGTGTCAAACAGTATGAATACAATCTCGTTACCTACACGGACATTCTGCCTGCTAATCTTTTAAAAATGCAGCAGGATCCGAATACGGTTTTAGTCGATTACCGACCGCAAGATCAATATGCTGCAGGACATCTTGAAGGTGCAATCAATATTCCGTGGGGCGAAATACAAAATAATCTTGACAAACTTCCGAAAGAAAAAAATATTGTTTTGTATTGCAACACCGGTACAAAAAGTTTGGAAGGAGCAAAAGAACTTTCTGCTTTAGGCTATGAGCATGTCTTTAATGCGATCTTCGGTGTAAAAGAATACCAGTACACATTGGTAAAATAACACATACGTTATCGCATACGTTATAACGAAAATAGACATCTTTAAGATACACGAGGTGTCTATTTTTTATAAGGAGATTCAGATGAAAATAAAAAAAGCTACGATTATTAAAATTGCGGTTTTGATTGCAATTGTTCTATCGTTTGTTTTTATCAAGCCGCTCAATACTTGGCTGAAAAATGCCGTCGCCGCGTTTCAAGATATTGAAAGCGTCAAAGCCTATATCCAATCATTCGGTGCATGGGCGGTTGCCGCTTCTTTTTTATTGATGATTCTCCAATCGCTTGCGGCTCCCATTCCGGCATTTTTTGTTACCTTTGCAAACGCCATGATATGGGGTTGGAAATGGGGCGCACTGATTTCGTGGAGCTCGGCAATGGTCGGCGCAATGCTTTGCTTTTATATCTCCCGCATGTACGGTCGCACTGTTACGGAAAAATTTGTAAGTGCAAGCGCACTCAAATCCGTCGATACATTTTTCGTAAAATACGGCAAGAATGCAATTCTTACGGCGCGGCTGCTTCCTTTCGTGCCCTTTGATCCGATTAGTTATGCGGCAGGCCTTACCGGAATGAGCTTTTTTGATTTTGCTCTTGCAACGGGAATCGGACAATTGCCGGCAACAATCGTGTATTCATACGCTGCGGAAAAAGCAAGCAATCCTTCAACTTTTGTAAAAGGCTTGCTGCTTATGTTCGGCATTGCCGCTTTGATTTATTTTATAAAAATTATTTGGACTGAAAAAAATAAAAAACAAGAAACGGTGCAAGAAGATTGTGATATGCAGTGATAAAAATTTTCATTGCAAAATTGCTTTGAAGATATCATGTGCGCATTGTTTCTTTTTGCAAAAAATCCGGATAAAAGGAGCCTACCCATTGAGTATTATAATCAAAGAAACCGATAACGGTGATTTGGAAAATCTGCGTGCGTTATGGGCGGACGGCGATGTCATGCATTTCGTCGGTTTTCCCGAAGGTCTTATCCGAACGAATGCGGAAATGAAAACCTGGTTACAAGCTATCAACGCACGGCGTCCGCAGGCGAATCATTTTTCCATTTACGATGACGGGATTTTTTGCGGAGAAGCTTTTTATAGCATTGACTGTGCACATGAGAATTTAGCAAGTCTTGATATAAAACTATTCAAGCACGCTCGCGGTAAAGGCATCGGCGAAAAAGGCTTGCGTTTTGTAATTGAGCAAGCATTCAAACACGGTGCAAAAAAAGTGTTTGTTGATCCGAATCCGAACAATGCAAAAGCAATTGCTTTATATAAAAAATGCGGCTTTATACAAGCGGATTATCCGCCGCATCTTCAGGAAAAATCGGCAAAATACGCTGCGGTGTATATGGAATTGAAACGCTAACGGAAAGTACATTTAAAGAAAACACCACCCGCTTGACGCCGTTTAATCAGCAACTTTGCGAAGCAAAGTTTTTTGCAAAAGCAAAATATCTCCATCGTTTCTCAATGTTCAATATAATAAGGTAGGCTCTGGATATTTTTGAAACAACGATTTTAAAGGTGGGCACTGAAAAGTAGTCTCTAAAAATCT
>CALDWC010000129.1 GCA_937923945.1 uncultured Treponema sp. | reverse complement strand
AAGCGCTCATAAATCCTAGTTTTATTCTTAAAATATTACAAACTTGATTTCCGTGAAGTTGATGTTTTTATATAAAGAAATAATATACGCGTGTGCTGATTTTAATAAGGAATATCGGAATAACTCATAAGTTTTTCACCATTGCTGTGCCGCACACTAAATATAACAATATTATTAATTGAGATGGAAAAGCCTTACAAAACGAATAGTTTATAAGGCTTTTTTTCAAATAACGCAAAGCGATTGAAATTAATTGCCGAACAATATGCTCATTGCAAGTTCTTCAGCTTCGATTTGTGCTGCATCGTCCGGTGTTACAAAGGCGGCGGATTCTACCGCAGGACTGCCTGACAAGTACGCCATCGTCTTTGCATCGGCAACAGCTTCAACTTGTTTTGTCTTTGCTTCATTTCGAATTTCAGTGCGCTTTGTTTTATTTTCCTGCGCTATTTTCAGCAATTCTTGTTGTGCTGCGGCAGCTTGTTGTGCAGGTGCTAAATCGGCTTGTACATCAAGCATTCGTCGTTTGTATTCAAGTTCCTGCTCTTTTTCTTGTTGACTCATAACCGTCGGATGGCGTCCATCTTTAATCATGGTTGATACTAAATCTTTGACATCCTGTTCGTCGGGAGATAAATTTTCAGGAATATCACCGAGTACTTTTTTCAAATAATGTGCACAAGTCTCCGTCCAAGTCTTTCCAGGGATAACATATACTTGATATAATACACAGCAACGAGTTACTTTCCCTGTTGAAGCATCTTCTTCATCAACGATGTGATAAAACTCAGTTTTTTTCTCATAACCGGTAATAGTGGCTTCTGCACGTGTTTGCGTTACCTCTTCAATGGCACCTTTTGTTCCTTCGTTCATGTCTCCGTTGCGTGCTTTTTCAGCTGCGGTGACCATAATAGATTGCTGAAGTTCCCGTGCAACATTGCGGGCAAATTGCATATCAGCATACATTTGGGCGGAACGAACATCTTTTGCTTTTACCGTAGCAACACGAACAACATCCTGCTCACTGATTCCATAAACGGAGCGCGCACCGGTATAATTGTTCAAAAAGGCTTGCATGAGCCATTGCGGCTGTGGTTCCGTACCTAATGTGCGTCCGGTCCAATCGCGTAAATAAGTTTTATTTGCTGCAACTTTTACTCCCGACACATTACCGCCCATCTGTTGCGTTGTTGTGTTTTGACTCACCGTTTCGCAAGCAACCATACTCATAAGTACTGCAAGAGTACTTAACCACTTTATCAATTTTTTCATGATAAATTCCTCCACATGAATTTATTTTTCACCCAACACTTTGGATAATAATTCCTTGATTGACTTTTGTACTTCATAGTACATTCGCTGTAGCGCAACATTCTCGGAACTTGCGCCTATTCTGGAAAAAGTATTTGACCAAGAAAAAAGGTCTACACCGCTTACTGTTGAAGTAATGGTAATTGCAATGCTCGGTGTAAAAAAGACACCCGCTTCCATAACGCTCTTATTTTCAGAAAGCTCAACGGTACAAATATAATTTGGCTTATTATCAGTAAGCGTAAAATTTGATTTGTTTAATATATCCTCAACGGCAGCTTTTAAAGCTTCGCTTGTTTTGCTGCATTTTATAGAAATAGTGCACTGTGATTTTGCTTGAATTGTATTTACATTGAAATTATCAAGAGACGCATTCTCACTGCTATATTGAGCGGATTTTTCTGATGAAAGAGCATATGCAAATTGTAAAAATTTACTGGCATCTGCCGTATATTTCTCTGCCTTCTGTAATAATTGTAATTGTGTAAAAGGCTCGTTGCTTGCTATTGCCTCTTGATATATGCTGTAAAACAAGTTTAATTTTTCCCTTAGTTTCGGTTCAAAAATTTTCCATGCTTCCTCACGGTCAATGTATGCAATTATTTCATATTGCTGAGCAATTTTGTTATATACCGGCTTTGTGTAATGAACTGCAAACAGTTCAGTATTGGAAAGTACCTGCACAATCTCTTCAATTTGCTCTTGAGAACCATCATCAGTTGCAACTGTCTTCCCAACGGCATGAACATTTATTTGTGTAGAAAAGTATCGTGACAGTTCACTTAAAGCACTTGACTTACTTCCGTCGATGCTGTGTCCATACCCGCGCGCTGAAATATAGTCGGAAGTAAACAGCTCATCATTTTTATCTTGTTTGACTGTCGTACAAGAGAACACCAATAATTCAAGAGCTAAATAGAGAGTAAATACTATTTTTTGCATGCTTACTCTCCCATTCGTAGCCATTCATCATATGAGAAAATATACTTTATTTTTGTATCATTTATCACTGCATTTATAATTTTTATTTGAAGTGGTTCAATAAAATTGTCATCTATAGGAATAGAACGAAATTTTATGCTTTGAAAATTTTCTTCATCAAAAAGGCGGGACTGTCGTGGCACTGCTTGGTCACGATATCGTGTATAATCTATATGATATATACTATTACCTATTTCATTATTATAACGACTGCATATTTTTTTATCTAAAAGTTCTCCATATTTATTGTATAGACCGACTACATATCCATAGTCGCGATAGTAGTCAGGTAATCGCACATCTCTAACCCATGTTTCCTCGTTTTGTTTCGCATTTTCTTCAACTTTTTCCCACTCATCAAATACTCGATTATAGACTAATAAAGCTTTACGATTTTTGATAACCTTTATTCCTTTGTTAATTTTTAAATCAACTTTAGAACCAGAACTATCAATATAGGGATCTATCGATGAAAAATCGTAAACGATAATTGGCAAATTGTTTTGCATATATATATCCAATTCTTTCGATATTTTTTTCCACTTTGCGATTTGCATTTTATAGTAATTTGCCTGCTCTTTGATATTCATTGGCGCTTCACTTTGCAATGCTTCGACAATGCGTGCGTCAGCTTCTCTATTTCCAAATTCGGAAGAATCAATAAAATACGATACTGCTTCAACAAGGTCACCGGTATTTTCTGCCATCATACCCTGTGCCAACGTTTTTGTGCCGTACAGTGCCGAACTGTTGTTGCTGATACCGGCAAGCTGTTTATCAGTTATGGGAATATCAAGCCCGTCAAATAGTTTACTGATAATATCTTGTATTGCCGTACCGTTTTCAATATCCTGCACCGTGTACTGTCCTGAAAATGCCGATTTTACTTCATTAGTTTCAATGTCATTGACACGGAATGTCAGAGCGTACCGTGTCGGAAGGCGTTGGATTGAACCTGCAAGGACATATTGTGCGTTCGTCATTTTACCGATTTCCACGGCATTTTCAAAAGTTGTATATCCGCGTTCCTGCAATTTTTGTTCGGTGATTGCGACATCCTCGTTTTTTCTATCTAACACAGTCATACCGGAAAGACTGGCAAATTGACTGGTTAGTGAATCTTGCAAAAATTGACTCATCCAAGCATCGCCTTTATTTGCATTTTTAAACTCCGGTGTTGGAATGGCGATCGCAGAGCCTGAATATTGCGTATTTTGTACAACCGGTTGGGGAACTACTGCTCTTTTTTTATTCATTACGGCTTCTCTATCTGTTACGGCAATAGGTTCATGTGCTTGTTCTATGCTTTTTCCTGATTGACTTTCTTCATCGGGAAATAATGCCGATAATAGCAAACAGCCTGAAATGATATAGCAGAAAATACAACAAACACTAAAAGATAAAACAGTTCTTAATATATTTTTCATAAAACACCTCTTTTACTTGGTAGACGTCTCCAATACGCATGTACGAGCGTTCCGTCTGCCCGAAAATAATCTTTAATATGAATTTGATTTTTATGCACTTCCATTTGCTGTACTTGCTGCGGATGATAAAATGCATTTGAAATCAATGTATGCACCAGTAAGATAATTAATGCGGTTATCGGAATTGCCATAAAGATAACAACTTGCCGCATCATTGCATTTTTTAAGCTGTATTTAAATGCCAAAACACACGAGGTGATTGCTGAAAGTATTAAATAGCCAACATTATTTTTGAAAATATAAATTGAAAACCAAAAGCAGATATGCTTATAACACTCCGAACAAAAGGATAAAATTCATTAAATTTAAATTCAGCAATTAAAAGATCAGCAAAAAGTAATACAGCAAATAAGACACCTAAAAGGAGCAGTGGTATCATTTTTATAACGGAAATTATTTTTGAAATAATGGAAAGAATTCCAATCACCGCAAGAAGTATACCTAATGGCGGAAAAACTACCGCTAATGCTGCTCCCAGTATGGAAAGAATTATCCCGCCAATCATATTCTTTATAATATGCTCGCTGATAATGTAAAACAATAAAAAAACGACACTATAAAAAACTACAACAAAAGCCATGTTCAATGCAATTTCTGAAAGCGGCATTCCATTTCGAATCATTTTTTCTTTTAAAATAACTAAAGCAAAAAAAATAATAAACAAAACAGCACTTTTTATTAACCAGCTTAGTAATACCAATACTTTACTTAGAAATGTTAAATCGGAAAAAGCAATACTATCGCTTGAATAAGACATTATGTCTTCTCCCCGCACAAAAAAGTTGGGTAATTTTACGAAAAAAAAAAAAATAAAGTCAAGTGTTTTTATCTATTTTTGGAAAAACTTATTGACAAAATTCTTTTTTTATGTAAAACTTAAGGAAAGGTAGATTATGAAAGATGTTTTAATCACAGCGGGACTTTCAGCGCTTGCTTCTATTTTTAACCTATCACTCGTTGAAGGCGGTTTACGAATCTCTCTTGGAATTATTGTTTTAATAGCAATTCTTGAGTACAAAAAAGATTTACCGATTTTTCTTACTTCCTTACTTTCAGGCATTGGCGTTTTTATCGTACGCGTGATTATGGAAGGGATTTCAGTCGGTTTTTCAGCGCTAACGTTACACACCGTCTTTTCGCTTTCTTTGGAAATTATTTTTTATCTGAGTTACGGACTTATTTATTTTTTGATTGTGCGACATGATACATCCGTTTATAAAAGCCCACTCATTTTACTTTTAATGTTGTGCGACTTTGGAGCAAACAGCGTTGAATACTTGTCCCGTTATTTAATGCTTTCTTCTACCGTAGAAACAATTGCTTT
>CALDWC010000128.1 GCA_937923945.1 uncultured Treponema sp. | reverse complement strand
TTGGTAAATTTTTAAAATTTCTCGGCAAATATTTTAAAATATTTGGTAAATATTTTTAAAAACTTGGTAAATAATTTAAATTATTTGGTAAATATTCGGATGAAACTTAGTAAAAAATCGGCGTAAAACCAGATGAGTTTTACTCATTTTTATGAGGTAAAAAATATTACAATCGATGTACATTGGTATAAAGTTTTAAACTATCAAATTCACTTTGTAAACAATTAGTACAGAGTAAGAAGCGCTCGCTTTCGGTGAATAAAAATAGCTTGAAAAAAAATCTAAAATTACTACAATATATCCACGCTATGAACGAAAAATCAAAAATTATTATTACCAATAATCCAAAAGTAAAAGATTTTTTTATTTTGCAAAACAACGCGGAAATTACACTCCGTTTTGTATCCGATCGTGAAACGGTTTTTACGCAAGCGCGCGATTTAATACACCAAAATTGGAAATTATTGAATCATACGATGATGGCAAATATTCCGCTCCATCAACACCCCTACCGAAGTTTTGCATTAAAAAAAGGGCGCGATCTTGACACCGACTCGCTTTTGTTGATTGAACAAGCGATTGAGCGGCTGCACCGCGGTCGATTACCGGATTACGATGTATCCACGCTGTGTGATTTTCAGGATATGGATTTAATATTATTCAAAGAAGTAAAAATATAATGTTTCATTCCGGTGGCATTATGATACGACACGTAAAAAAAATTATCAAAATATTCGCATTGGGGACTTTTATTTTTATAATCGGTACAGCGGCCATCAATGCGTACATTATTAACTTTGCAAAGCCCTACATATATAGTGCTGCGGAACAACTTCCCGCTCGGTATACGGTTATTGTTCCGGGGGCGAAAGTGTATCAAAACGGCGTTTCGCATGTCGTGCGCGATAGAATCGAAGCGGCGGTTTTGTGCCTCAATGCAGGAAAAGCCGAGCGGGTTTTAATTTCAGGCGATCACGGACGGAAAGGCTATGACGAAGTAAATCAAATGGCTATTTTTATGCATCGGGTGTACGGCACGCCTATTGAGCTTTTGTTTTTGGATCACGCCGGTTTTTCAACCTACGAAACAATGTACCGTGCAAAAGAAATCTTTTGTGTTGACAACGCAATTATTGTTACGCAAAAGTTCCACACAGCTCGCTCCGTATACCTCGCACGGAAACGGGGAATTAATGCGGTAGCATTTGAAGCACCGGAAGTACAGCCTTATGCGAAATCAACTCGTGTTTCCTGGAAAGTGAGGGAATCGCTCGCCCGCGTGAAAGCTTTTTTTTGGGTTATGTTCAACAAAAAACCGACCTTTCTCGGCGAGCAAATTCCCATCACCGGGGATGCAAAAAAAACGCATGACACCGATATTACCGGTAAATAGAAGGTTATTAAGGAAGCACTGATTAATCAGCGTTTTTATAACTCCCTCAAGGAAAAGTTCCTAATGTGAGACTTTTTCTTAACTTAAGAAAAAGTCTCACACGCTATAAAGTGACGCTACACCTAACCTAAAAGTAAAATCTACCGCAACTTAAAAAAAGAAGCGCACTAAGTAATCCTGCGGCAATCAGCAAAAGCAATTCCGCCGCATACATCAGCTGAATCGTTTTACGCACATCACTCGGCTCCGGCTCACGAACTGCATCCCCGATAGTCGGTTTTTCAACCGGTTTTCCGAAATAAAGGTGCGTTCCGCCGAGCTGAATCCCTAAAAGACCGGCGACGACACTTTCGGTTTGTGCCGAGTTGGGACTTTTGTGATTAAAACGGTCCCGCTTAAAAACAGCAAAACCTCGTTTAACATCGTCTTTTGAAAACGTTTTTCGTTTGAGTTTTGCCGCAGCCAAAAGCAACAGCGCAGAAAGCCGGCTCGGGATAAAGTTTACAAAATCGTCCGTTTTTGCCGCCGCATAGCCGAAATCTTTATAGCGTTCGTTGTTATAGCCTATCATGGAATCGAGTGTATTGATTTGTTTAAACGCGATACCGCCCGCCGCGCCGAAAAGTAACAAATACATAAGCGGTGCAATAACCCCGTCATTGGCGTTTTCGGCGACCGTTTCAATGCACGCGTTGTAGATTTCTTTTTCGTTCAATGCAGTCGTATCTCGCCCCACAATATTTGAAAGTTGTTTTCGCCCCGTCGCAAGATCTTTTGACAGTGCTTTTAAAACCTGCATAGTTTCATAATCGAGCGATCGGGCTGCAAGACAAGTTGTTGCAATCGCAACTTCCGCCGCACAATGCAGAAAAAAATACGGCTTAAGCAGCCGGAGAAGCAGCAACGTAAAACCGGTTGATACGATAATATTGCCGAACGTAACGATAAAACCCCACACCCGAAGCCCGCCCGCCGAAGTAACAAAGCGGCGGATTATTTTTTCTTCAAATGAAATCATTGCTCCCATCAGTTTTACCGGATGCGGAAACCAATGCGGATCACCGATTAAAAAATCCGCCGCTACGGCACAAGAAATAACCGTAAGCCGCAGATATAAAAATTTTGCTATTGCCATGAGCGTCATCGTATAGTGAAACTCAATCCGTGTCAAGTTCATTTTTTAAAAAGCCTAATCTCAATTTAAGGAAACGCTGATTAAGACTTGACGCCTTTTATCGGCGTTTTCTCAAGAGAGCCGCTGCATAGCCCTTAATCGAGTCTCGGTATAGTCAAGCGTATATCCTGTATTGCGCTCGTAATGTATCCGGTACTATGTTCGTACGGTATCCTGTAATACGATATGAATGGAGTTAACGTTTAGTGTATAGTAAAAGAGAAATCTAGCCTATATTTCTATAGAAATATAGGCTAGATTCTTGGAGAAACAGAGGCTATGTTTCAGATACGATATAAGGGGCGGCTTGTTCTGCTTACAATAGGAAACGCTGATTAAAGGCTTGACGCCGTGTTTAACATCGTTTCCTAATTGTTTCTCGATGTTCAGCATAACAAGCTAGATTCCGAACATTTGCGAAACAATGATTTTAAAGGTGGGCACTGAAAAGTAGTCTCTAAAAGAGTAACCTTGACCATACTAGTCTCCTCACTATAAACATTATTTTATTTTATGAAAAAATAAAATCAATGTATGCGTACATTGTAAAATGTATTGCGCAAACGCTCTCTAAAAAATTACACACAGTGTAATCACTATTTCATATTTTTCCCAATAAATCCCGCTAATTCCCGCTAATTCCCGCCTATTCTTCGGTGATTATGAATATATTCTACGGCTAATTATAGAATGAACTTTTATAATATAGAAAAATTATACCTGTACCAATTTGTGGTACAGGTGTTTTTTTATTTTGAAACATTTTAACTGCCTTTAAATATAGGTGTTCAAAATTAGATTAATAAATAAAGGTATTGTATAAAATTTACAAGATTAAAATCATTGACAAAAAATTTTTATTAGAAGATACTTATTCTAAGGAGAAAAAAAATGTATCATTCAAGATGGAAAGGCAGTCATTATGAAGCTGGATTTAAGTATGGAAATCTACTTTTTAAAAATAATAAAACACCAAACTTTGGCAAGCTAATAAATTTAGAAAAAATAGAATATTCAAAAAAAGCGTATCAAATCTACAATAGATTTTATCCAGAGATTTTAGATGAGATACAAGGTTTTGCAGATGGTTTAAAGATAGATTTTGATATAGTTTTTGCATTTTTATCATCTATGTATGTATTTACAGAAGACGCATTTTGCTCGTGCATAGGTATTTCTAATTCAAGAGAAATATTTCTTGCTAGAAATAGTGATTTTGACAAGAGTATAAAAAATTTAACAGATAGCGCTCTATATAGAATTGATCATACTTATTCTTTTATTGGAAATACAACGGCTATGATTCAAATGGAAGATGGAGTGAATGAGAAAGGTTTGGCATGTGGTTTAACTTTTGTCTACCCAACTGTTAGAGGAGTAGGATTCAATGCTGGTTTTTTAATTAGATATATTTTGGAAAAGTGCTCTACAGTGATTAAAGCTAGAAACTTTTTAGAAAATGTAAATATTGGGTCATCTCAGAATATAATTGTAATTGACAAAACCGGAGAAATCTTACTTGCAGAATTGAATTCTGATGATAGATATTTTGAACAAATTAGTAGGGGAAGTGTATATAGGACAAACCACTTTATATCTAATAAGATGGACAAATATAAAGCGAAAATAAAAGATGATATACATTCTCATGAAAGATATAAGACATTAGAAAATGCAAGCTCTGATTTGTTAGATATAAATGATATAAAATCACTTTTAAGTGGAGAGTTTGGTTTTATGTGTCAATATGATAAAAGTCAGCAATTTGATACCATTTGGTCGTCTATATATGACATAAAAGAAAATAAAATATATCGTTGTGAAGGAAATCCAAGTAGGAAAAAATATTCTATAGATCGCAGATGGTGAAAATTATTCATAAATCATCGTAAATAGCTGCTATCAGCTCCGTAAAAACTTCAAGTAAAGATCGATTGGATAAAATATTTATTGACAAATTTTTGTACAACCGCTTGACTGAAGTCATATTCCGCTTAAGGAAACGCTGATTACGGCTTGACGCCGTTTATCGGCGTCTTCGTTAAAAGAGGCGCTGTATGGTGTACCTAAGAGGGACCGTGATTAATCCTCTATTTAAGTATTTAGTGCCTCCATAAGCAATTGCAGTAAAGAGGTATAAACGAAAAAGTGCGGGAAAAAACGTGTAAACAAAATCAGCTCCGCCCGCCGCACATTATGCGTTACCGCAAGCAATGCTTGAGAAAGCGGCGGGCGTCCTCTCGCCTAAAAAGCATTGAACGGATACAACAAAAAGGCTTTTGAGTATTTTTTACCGGACAGATTTTACATGCAGTCTGATTTTGCACGGAGGAGAAAATCGGCAAGCGTAATTGCGGTCATCGCTTCGATTACGGGACAAATCCGCCTGACTAAGCACGTGTCGTGCCGACCGAGGATGCGCAGCGGTACTTCGGTTCCGACATCGGTACGGGCGAGTTGCTCGTGAGAAATGGACGGCACCGGTTTAATTGCCGCCGTAAAACATACGGTTTCGCCGGTGGAAATACCGCCTAAAATACCGCCATTGTAATTTTTGCCGAGAGCGTTCGCCGTCAATCCGTCCATTGCTGCAAAGTCAAAGCCGGCTCCGAACTCGACACCTTTAACCGCGCCGATTGAAAACACCGCTTTTGCGAGTTCCGCTTCCAGTTTTGAAAAAACCGGCTCGCCCAGTCCTGCAGAAACACCACGGACTTCACATCGGACTAAACCGCCGCATGAGTTACCGCTTGCTTGAAAGTCGCGGAGCTTTTGTAAAATTGCGTCGGTAAAAGAGCCGTCGTCATTGCAGGGTAAACCGGCGACGGCTTTCGGACGGGCTGCAACTGTAATATTGTTTTTTTGTAAAATCTTTGCCGCAACGGCACCGGCTAAAACGCGGGCAACCGTTTCCCGCCCGCTGCTTCGTCCGCCGCCGCGGAAATCGCGCAAGCCGAATTTTGTCTGCCAAGCGGCGTCAGCATGTCCGGGACGAAATACATGTTCCAGCGATTCATAACCTTTTGCATCGGTGTTTGTATTTTCAACGATTACCGCTATCGGCGTTCCGAGCGTCCTTCCCCGAAAAACGCCTGAAAGGATTTTCGGTACATCCGGTTCGGAACGCAGTGTTTCAAAAAAAAATCGACTTTTGCGTTTTTCCAATGCTTTCGAAAAATCATCAACCGAGAGGGCAAGTCCCGCGGGGCATCCGTCAATCACCGCACCGACAGCAACACTTCGGCTTTCGCCGAAAGTTGTAACCCGAAAAAGTTTGCCGAACGTATTTCCTGCACTCATTAATCCCTACCGAATAAATCGCGCGTATAAAATTTATCGCGCACATCGGAAAGGTCATCATCGTAACGATTTGCAATAATCACGGTGCTGAGATTTTTGAACGTTTCAAGATTATTTACGACCTTGCTTCCGAAAAATGTTTCGCCGTCTTTGAGTGTCGGCTCGTAAATAATTACATCCGCACCCTTTGCTTTAATCCGCTTCATCACGCCCTGAATGGAACTTTGGCGGAAATTGTCGCTGTTTGATTTCATAATTAACCGATACACACCGACGATAATTTTTTTTTCCGCATCGTATGAAAACGGCACAATCCCGGAATAATCATAGTAACCGCATTTTTGTAAAATTCGATCGGCGATAAAATCTTTGCGGGTACGGTTCGATGCAACAATTGCTTGAATTAAATTTTGCGGCACGTCCTGATAATTTGCTAAAAGCTGCTTAGTATCTTTCGGCAAACAGTATCCGCCATATCCAAATGACGGGTTGTTATAAAACGAGCCGATGCGCGGATCTAAACAGACGCCTTGAATAATCGACTTGGTATCAAGTCCTTTTATTTCCGCATAGGTGTCAAGCTCGTTAAAAAAACTCACCCGTAATGCAAGGTAGGTATTCGCAAAAAGCTTTACCGCTTCCGCTTCGGTTGCATCCATAAAAAGCGTGTCGATGTTTTTTTTAATTGCGCCTTCCTGTAAAAGCTCTGCGAAAATATGCGCTTTTTTCGTTAAAACGCTATCGTTTAAATCCGTTCCGATAATAATGCGGCTCGGGTAGAGGTTATCGTAGAGCGCATTACTTTCCCGCAAAAATTCGGGACTGAAAAGAATATTTTTTGAAGCAAATTTTTCACGTACGGTCTTCGTATAGCCGACCGGCACTGTTGATTTAATAATCATCACCGCCTGCGGATTATATTTTATCACCGAAGTAATTGCCGCTTCAACGGCATTCGTATCAAAAAAATTTTTTTTGGTATCATAATTTGTAGGCGTTGCAATAACCACAAAGTCGGCATTTTCGTACGCCGCTTTTTCATCCAACGTTGCCTGTAAATGCAGCTGTTTATGTGCCAGATAATCTTCGATTTCGGTATCCTTAATCGGAGACTTTTTGCTGTTAATCAGAGAAACCTTTTCGGGGATTATATCAACGGCATGCACTTCATTATGTTGGGAAAGCAAAACCGCGAGACTTAAACCGACATAGCCGGTACCTGCAACGGCAATTTTATAGTTGGACATATATATTCTCCGTTTTCAAATCTTAAAATGGAGTTATTATATCGCAATCAACGGCAAATTTCAAGTAGTGAAATTGATATGTCACGGAAATCAACTTTTAAAAAGTTCTAAAGTTCCGATAAATAAAATATGAAAGATGAGCTTGAAACATATTTGGAATACTTTGATGAAGTTGAGTTAGTAAAAGAATGCGACGGGTACTTTTATAATGTGCATGATATGCTTAAGGAAACGCTGATTAAAGGCTTGACGCCGTTTAACAGCATACTTTGCAAAGCAAAGTATCTCCTTTATTGTTTCTCAATGTTCAGTATAATAAGGTAGAATTCTGGACGTTTGCGAAAC
>CALDWC010000127.1 GCA_937923945.1 uncultured Treponema sp. | reverse complement strand
GTCTCTAAAAACTGATGTTTTTAGAGACTACTTTTCAGTGCCCACCTTTAAAATCCATTGTTTCGCAAATGTTCAGAGCCAATTATACTGAACATTGAAAAACAATAAAGGAGATACTTTGCTTCTGCAAAAAACTTTGCTTCGCAAAGTTGCCGGTAAACGGCGTCAAGCCTTTATCAGCATTTCCTTGACGGCACCCGCAAAAATCATTCGGTGAAAAATCCCGTTCCGGGTAATATTTATTTTCGCAAAATTTTAATTTCAACGCGGCGGTTTTTAGCTTTATTTTGCTCGGTATCGCTCGGCGCTTTCGGTACGGTTGCTCCGAAGCCGATCGTTTGAATCCGCCCGATTTCAATTCCGCGTTTTGCAAGTTCGTTCGCCATCGCAAGGGCGCGCTGTTCGGACAGAAGCTGCTGTTCCGTCGGACGATACAACTCCGCCGTATGCCCTTCAATCACAAACCGCACATTCGGTCCCAAACGCCGGAGCGCTTCCGCAATAACGTCAATGCGTCCGTAGTCAGACGGGAGAATATCCGATTTATCCGCAACAAAGTGAACGTTATCCATCGTGATTTTAAGGATACCGTCATCGGGGACTTGATCAACGGTGATGCCGCGGTCATCGTCTCCGATAACCGTTTCAACATCGCGGTACGCAAAATAAAAGTATTCATCCGGCTGCGGATATCTCGGCTGCTTTTTCACTTTATCGCAAATAATCAGCACCCGTCCTTCCGCAATCAGCTTTAAATTTTCAGGACGCGACAAAATTTTTGCCGCATCTTCTTTTGAGATAACCGGATCCGTGCGGTTTACGCCGAAAAGTCCGCGTGCAACAATCCGCAAAGGCGCCGTTCCGATAAGCTTTGTATAAGGCGTTTCGTCGAGACTCGTCGTATATTGCACAATCCGCCTCGTTTGTGAAACCTCAGGAATAACCATGTTTTTTTCAAAAATAATGTTCATATCGGTATCCCGCACTTTGGGGAAAAGAGCCGGTCGAAGTATATCACGCACGTATTCACCGTGAACGGGCAAGCTACCGCGGGCGTCAATGACAATTCCCGAGTATACATTTGAAATAGACGCCGCCGGCGGTACCGTCGGTTTGTATGCATTTTTATGTTTAATAAACAGCTTTGACAATTCTAAAAGAGCCGCCGAATCGTACAACACTGCTTTATCCTGTTTTGGACTGAGATGCACATCCGTTTTTTCGCTCTCATCGATAATGCGGATAAGGTCGTTGAGCGTGATTGAGCCGCCGGCGACATAATTTCCCAGTAAGTGCGAAGAGTCGACCACTACCGAAAGGTAAATATTTTTTAAAAGAGACGGCGCATATCGGCGGATGAGAGTAAACGCTTCGTTCCTATCGGCGGGCATTTTCAATCCCGCTTTTTGCAAAATCAGCTGCAGCTCAGCATCAATGGTACCGTTTTGCCAATCCTGCACGGCATTTGCCGTAAAATATTGTTTTGCCGCATCAATTTCCGCATCTTGTGCAAAAAGACACGAAAGCAACGTTACAAACAAAAATCCGCACCAATATTTTTTCACCATGATATAATCCTTCGCCGCAATAAACAGTCAGTTACCTATATTACCAGTTTCGGCACATTTACGGTTTTTGTTGAGAACATAATGCAGATACGCTCGCACCGAAACATGGGAAACGACATTTTATTTTGAAAAAAAGAGTACTATCGGCTGTTTGTTTCTTTTTTCCGCGACACTGTCCGTAATATTCTTTTTGTCGATATATTCAAGCTGCAACCCTTTGTCTGAGCGCGACGCTAAAAAATCGACACTTTCGCTGACACCGTCAAAATAAAAAGAAAGAACGGAATCATACGAAGACGAAAGTTTCGGTGAAACAAAAAACCGAATTTTCACGCGTCCGGTAGTTTGCGCACCTGCAGGAATTATTTTGCCCGACAGAACTTCAAAACCGTTCCATACAAACTGCCCGTCGCTCGAAATCTGCAGCACGCCGTAACTGACCGATTGGAACGTTCCGTTTTTCACCGATTCCGCAATGCCGGTAATAATTTTATTGCGGCGCTCTTTTTCTTCTGCGATGATCGTGTCAAGCGGCTTTTGCAGCGTCACAAAATATTCGACATCGGGCATTCCCTTGCTGTCGGTGAACTGCACGGAAATACGGCTCGCACTGCGGATTTGCAGAGAGAGGTTTGAGCCGTCAAAATTGTACACATTCGCTTCGCCTTTTGAGATTTTTGAATATGGAAATGACGCATTTGTATCTTTCATCGTAATACGGGCGACTTTTGTTTTTAATCCGGGGAAAAAACCATAATCCGGTGAAATCGTTTCCAAGTCAACCCGATTGATGGCAATCATTTTTGCATAACTTTCGGGATACCATTGT
Organism: uncultured Treponema sp.; assembly: GCA_937923945.1. GTDB lineage: Bacteria > Spirochaetota > Spirochaetia > Treponematales > Treponemataceae > Treponema_B. The sequence goes on along the minus strand of CALDWC010000127.1, from coordinate 40,932 downwards.
TTATTGAGCATTTCGACCAGCATCGGATCATTTTGAATTTCCGCTTCATCACTGACGTTTTTTTCATCCCGTTCGTCATAAATGCGTAAATTCATCGAAAAGCACCAACCGGCGGCGCCGTCGTCCGTCATAACGCGGTACCATTCACCGGGAAGCGGTTCACCGTTACGCAAAACGGGTACCCCTTCACCTTGCCATAAAATTTTTATCACTTGATTTTTGCGAAGCCGATACACTTGATGCGAAGTGTTTTCCGGAGCTTCACGCATCGGTAAACCATCGGAAAGGACTTCCGCATACATAAATGCATTTTCCGCAATTCGGTGTCGAAACGCATCGACATCGGCTTTTGAGCGGAAAAAGGTTAATTGCCAAAGGGGTATTTCTTTTTTTTCGCCGTTATCAATTTCGACAATATACGCTTTTGAAACATTTGAGCGCACATACACCGGAAGCACATCGCCTGCGACTAAATTATATTCAGGCATTGACCAGTTGACTACGCCGTATCCGATAATTTTTGAGCAGGACAAAACAACAAACGAAAGGAGAAAAATGAAAACATATTTTAAATTTTTCATGCCTTATTTTATAAACCAAAATAAAAAAAAAAGCAAGCTGACCAGTATTGTCTATCACACAACACAATACAACCAAAAACAAATTTATGCGGTTTCAGTGAAACATTTTACGGTTTTATTTGTTATTTATGGAGCAAAGCGGAACTTATACCGTTCCACCGACAATATTAAAAAACGAGGTTTTATCAATTACTATGAAAAAGATACTATTGTGCTTTTATGCATTATTGTTTTTATGCTCCTGCAAAACCGTTGACCAAACAGCCGCTGAGCCGACTGAACCGGTGATTGAGCAAATACCTGTTGAAACAATCAAACCGGAGGTACTTCCGGAACCTGAACCGCTGCCCACACCGAAACCGACGGTTTCCGTTGCACCGCCGAAACCGCAACCCAAGGAAGAACCAAAACCGGAAGATATCGTTGTCGCAACATTCGGTGAAATAACCATCACCAAAAAAGACTACATCGACACCAAAGCGGAAGTCGAACTGGTCGTAGAAGAACTGAATAAAATAACCGCCGCAAGCGATTACAGCGACTGGCTGAAATACCTTTCCGACGACTACCGCAAACATTACTCAAACAAAGCGGCTTTACAGGAAACTTCCAAGCAGCTTCCCATTAAAGGAATAACTTTAAATACATTGCACGATTATTTTACCTATGTGTTTGTGCCGGCACGGAAAAATGTCCGCGTTGACGATATTACTTTTACGTCGGCAACAACGGTCGACGTTATTATGAAAACAAGCAGCAAATGGTATTATGTGTATACGCTAGCAAAAGAAAAAAACGGCTGGAAAATTGTTGACCGACTCACCAAATAATATAAAAAAATACTTTTTAAGGCTTGACATTCAATACAAAATAGGTAACAATATCGTATATAGTTTATATAGTTGACCGGAAGGAGGTCTTACGTTAATGAAAAAATGTATTTTTGGTTTGCTGGTATCTACCATGCTCGTGTCAGGAGTTTTCGCTCAAGAAGTGGAAACAATTACCGTTGAAGAAGCGTACTTAAATGCCGTTGAAGGGGTTATCATCAAAGAACTGGTGAACACCGAGGGACGAGATTCTAAGTTTGTTGCACTGCAATTTATTGAAGATGCACTTGATAACGGTCGGGATTCCGACGATATCCAACAGGCGTTGTACAGTTTGGCAACAATCGGTTTATCCAAAACAATTCGTGAAGACGGGAGACTCATCAACAATTATCCCGATGTCCGTATGAAAGCATGTGAACTTTTGGGAAAGAGCAAAAACCCTGAAGCAAAATCAAGCTTAAAGCAAGTTATGTACATGGATAACGAACCTGCCGTTATTACCGCCGCCGTCCGCGCATTATCGGAAATCGGCTACAGTGAGGACGACCGCGATACCTTAGAAATGATTAACTGGATTAACAAAAAGTTTGATACGGTCAATCCGACCAGCTCGCTCGCATTGGAGATTTTAAATGCCTATGAAAAAATCGCCGGTATGGTAAAAGACAAAACGGGACTGATTGAAGGCGTTATGCGTATTGCAAGCAACTACAGCTATGTAACACCGGTCCGCAATCGAGCGCAGGAAGTATTAAAAACGATTTCCGGCATTTCGACTTCTTCAGGTTCATCAAACAAAAAATAAAGGTAAGACACGGCACTTTATGCTTTATCTTGCATCAAATTCTCCACAGCGACGGGAAATTTTAAGCTCGCTTTCTGTGGAGTTTTCTCTTTTGGAATCGGACTTTGACGAAACGCCGCTCCATTTTTTGAATATGGCTCCGGTTGCACTGTCGAAAAAAATTGCACTCGCAAAACTTGATTACGCGTTGGAACAATTTCGCGACACACTGACGAAAGATGATTTCGTATTCACGGCTGATACCATGATATTTTTAGACCGGAAAACGATATACGGAAAACCCGAATCCAAAGAAAAAGCCGAAGCGATGCTCCGCTCCTATTCGGGGCGGGCGCACTACGCGGTTACTTCAATCGCAGGCTGCAATGCGGCAAAACGCAAAAAACTCGTTACCGCGCAATCCACAAAAGTGTGGTTTGCAAAACTCACCGATGTTGAAATTACAAAGCTGCTGGAAACAAACGAATGGCAAGACGCCGCCGGCGGATACCGCATTCAGGGAAAGGCTGCATTTTACATTAAAAAGATTTCGGGTTCTTACACCGGCGTGTTGGGTTTTCCGGTACATGATTTTTATGTATTGGCAAAGAAACTCAAAATTTCACTTCCCTAACTATCGGATTTGTATCTCACGTGATTCAAAAAACAAACGAAAAATTTTTTATTGTACTTGATACGCCACATGCGAGAAAGCTGGTTCTCAAAAACGGTGAAATCGTTACCGCACGTATTATCAGTAAAAAAGACGACACGACCGCGCGTATTCACGTGCGCGGTTTTTCATTTACCGCACACACGCCGGCATCGGTCAAGCAAGGACAAGTATTCCGCATGCTCGTTCAAGTTCGCGATAATCAACTGGTTTTGACGCCGCTTTTACCGAACATTGCGGAAAACGAACACGCGCTTGCATCGCAGCTTTCGCAATATCCCGACAGCGCATTGGCTGAAACGATGGTAAAAAACTTTTTTGATATGCATGCGCCGCTTGATTTTACGCAACTTGCGAAACTCTACACCGTCATTGAGCACTCCATCCAAACCTATACGGCGCGGAAAAAAAATATCGGTGAGCAGAAAAAAACGGTTTTAAAAAAACGCATGAGTTTTTTACTCACCTGCTTCCAAAACAACAAAATAGCGGTTTCTTCAGAGCAGCTCGAAAAATTATACACCTGTATTTTTGAGTTTCAGCCGGCATCCGGTGAACCGACCGACAAAGCAAAATATAAGAAAAACGAAAAGCGCCCTGCCCCACCCGATGATATAATTACCGCAGCAAATCACCTCAAAGGCGGACGGGACTTTCATTGGGTTTTAATTCCCTTTGAAAAAAAGTTTGATCAAACACTGGCAATAAAAAACGGTGCAGTAAAAGGACTTGCTGCTTTTTTACTCAATGTGAAAACGCAGCGCTGCGTTAAAACCGTCATTCGTGCAAATGCCGGCGCTTTCGCCTTTTTATTTGAACTGGAAAACGGAACCTGCAGCTTGTCGCAGGAAAACGGTACAGAGTTTAGCCCTGACGAAAAAGCACGGTTTCTCCGGCTCCTTCAAAACGAAATGAAAATACACGGAGCTACGGTGCAATGCCGCGTCGACGAAGAACAAGCGGTGATCAAGGAGTTAAACATACGCGTATGAAACAAGAACACCGTATCAGCGTCGCCCTTTCGTACGAAATCGGCGATACCGCTCCGATAATTGTTGCAAACGGCAAAGACCTCATTGCAGACCGCATTGTAGAAATCGCCCGTGAAAACGGTATAAAACTCGTGCAGGATGAAGTTCTTGCAAACGTCCTTTCCGAAAGCGAAATCGGCGCTTGCATTCCCGAAGAAACCTACAAAGCGGTTGCGGCAATTTTTGCATTTTTAGAAAAAGTATAGGCGGACTTCGCTCCCATAACGGTAAGCGTTTGGCTTTGCTCGGATTATACTTTTTTCTTTTCATCACTTTCTTGACATTGGATACATTTTAACGCATAAGGAATTGCTTCCAGCCGTTCAATGGAAATATCTTTTTTACACTTAATACATTTTCCGTATTTGCCTTCTTGAATACGTTGCAACGCGGAGTTAATTTGTTTTAACCGATTCATATCCTGCACTCCGATACTTTCGAGCATTTGCTGATCGGTAAACGAAGATGCAATATCCGCAAAATCGGTTAAATTATCATCACCCGAAGACATCGCGGAAAAGTCGGCATTTTTTTGAGCCAAATCTTTTAAAATCTTGTTGCGATTTTCAACCAATACGTCTTTCATCTTTTGAATAAATTTTGCATCCATAAAAATCTCCTTAAGGAGGCACTGATTAATTCAATCGAGAATTAATCAGTGCCCACATTTAAAATCTGTTGTTTCGCAAATGTTCAGAATCTACCTTTTTATACTGAACATTGAGAAACAATGGAAAACGCTATTAAATGGCGTCAAACCTTTAATTAGCGTTTCCTTAGGCATTGACAAAAATTAAAATTTTGAATAGTATACCGATATAATAAAAAAAATCAAGTGCTGATGCACTTTTGGAGGATTTGTGGAAAAAGAAGAAGCAATCGAGGTTGAGGGCACCGTAGTGGAAGCTCTTCCAAACACGATGTTTAGAGTTGCTCTCAAAAACGGGCATGTGATTTTGGCGCATCTTTCAGGAAAAATGCGCAAACACTACATTAAAATTGTTACCGGTGATACGGTAAAAGTCGCACTTTCGCCGTACGATTTAAATCGCGGACGAATCATATACAGGGAACGATAACAACGGCGTCGATAAAAAAATGCCCTGAGGGGGACTCGAACCCCCAAGCTGTGAGGCACTAGTACCTGAAACTAGCGTGTCTACCAGTTCCACCATCAGGGCAATGAGTTTATTATATCACAAAAAGGGAAAAAAAGCAAGTAGTTCTATGACCCTTATCAAAGAAAAATTGCAAGCTTTGCCGGAGTTTTCACCGCTCAAAAAACGAATTGCATTCAATGTCGGCTTAAAAAACAAAACCAGTTTTAAAATCGGCGGTAAAGCAGATGTGTTTTTTGTACCAAAAACACTTTCCGAGCTTACCGCAGGCTTACGCCTTTTTATCTCCGCACAAGTACCGATTTCCGTGCTGGGAGGCGGCGCGAACCTTTTGGTTTCCGATCGAGGCGTTGCAGGCGCAGTCGTTTCCCTGCAGCATTTGCATACCATCCGGCAACTTTCAGCTAATGAAATTGAAGCTGAAGCGGGCGTTCCGATGGAACGGCTTTCGCGCTTTTGTGCGAAAAAGGGCTTGCAGGGTTTTGAAAATTTTGCGGGACTTCCCGGCACGGTTGGCGGTGCGGTTTTTATGAATGCCCGTTGCTACGGCGATGAAATTGCCCTGCGGCTTAAAAGTGCAAAAACCCTCCTTTTTAAAAACGGGAGTTTTGCGAAAACCGAGTATGAGTTTAACGCAAACGACTGGGCGTATAAAAAATCGCCGTTCCAAAATTTTCACACCGGTATTCAACTGAAAGAAAATGCCGCACTCATCTTAGCGGTGCGTTTTGAAGTTACTTGCGGTGATAAACGGCAGTTACAGCAAACTCGGCGTATGCGAATTGCCGACCGCCGTGCAAAGGGACATTTTAAAAAGCCATCGTGCGGCAGCACGTTTAAAAATAATCGCGGCTTCGGAAAATCATCCGGCGCCATTATCGATGAACTGAATCTCAAAGGTCTCAAACACGGAAAAGCGCAAGTAGCACCTTTCCACGGCAATTTTATCATCAACAACGGCGGAGCAACCGCTGCTGACGTCAAAGCGCTCATCGAAACGGTGCAATCACGCGTACAAGAACAAACCGGATTTTTGCTGGAACCGGAAGTTGTTTTTGCCGGTCGCTGGGACGAATAAATCGGTACTGCATTGTCGTTGAAAAAGCGAAAAAAGACAAATTATTTTTCAAAACGGCTTGACTATTTTTTGTAAATCGTATATACTACCGAGCGTTGATGCCAACTTAGCTCAGCTGGTCCAGAGCACGTGATTTGTAATCTCGGGGTCTAGGGTTCGAATCCCTAAGTTGGCTTCATAAACGGGGAGATACCCAAGCGGTCAACGGGGGCAGACTGTAAATCTGTTGTGTCTCACTTCCAAGGTTCGAATCCTTGTCTCCCCATTTTTTTCAATTATCTAGTGGAATATTTACCGCATTCGGTGAATTCTGCTTTATTTTATCACACAGCGCCGGCATCGTACATTCCGGCATATTTTTGAATTATAGTGTCTCGCCTACTTTATAAAGGTATCTACATGCAGGAAGCGGTTATTTTAACGGAAGAACAAAAAGAAGCGTTTGATTCGGTAGTGTCCCATCCGATTCAGTCGTGGGATTGGGGGACATTTAAACAGAAAATGGGAGCGATTCCCGAACGTATCGGCATTTACGAAAACGGAAAAATGGTTTCCGGCGTACAAGTAGTTTTTTCCAAAGTTCCGAAAACGAAATTTACCGTAGGATTAATCGCCAGAGCGACAAAGCTAACGCCGTCTCTTGTTTCCGTGCTGCGGGAACTCGCAAAAAAGCATCACACCATTTTTATAAAATACGAATCTGCATCTTGCATTCCGATTTCGCAAAACGCCGCGGAACCGACCAACGAAAAGATAATCGAAAATTTTTTTCGTGAAGAAACGGACTTTTTGCTTCAAAACGGTGGCGTTACCGGAAAACCTTTTTTTGAAAAATTTAATTTTTTGCTTGACATCGATAAACCCGAAGAAGAACTGATGCGTTCGTTTCATTCCAAAACCAGATACAACATTCGGTTGGCGGAGCGGAAAGGCGTTACGATCATTGACAACAGCACCGAAGAAGGCATCGAAGATTATATCCACCTCATGGAAGAAACGACAAAGCGGCAAGGCTTTTTTAATCACAACGCGGAATATTTCCGATCGCTTTTTAAAGTATTTTCCAAAGACCGTCTCCGTGTTTTTGAGGCGGTGTACAACGGGGAAGTTTTAACGGCGTGGATTTTGTTTCATTTTAACGGAAAACTCTATTATCCGTACGGGGCTTCCTCCAATAATCATCGCGAAGTTATGCCGAATAATTTAATTATGTGGAAAGCAATTCAATACGGAAAATCGCAAGGCTGTACCGTATTTGATCTTTGGGGCTGTCTCGGTCCAAATCCCGACGAACATGACTCATGGTACGGTTTTCATAAGTTTAAATCCGGCTATAATCCGCAACTGGTGGAATATGGCGGCACCTATGATTTGGTGTACAAGCCGATATGGTATAAACTTTTTCTCCTCGCCGATAAAATCCGCTGGAAGCTATTGCGAGCAAAAAAGAAACGCTGCTAAACGACATCAAACCTTTAATCAGAGCTTCCTTAAAGGCATTTTCCTGAACGTGCCATCCATGTAGGCATACTTGCTTTTTTAAATTTTTTGGTTATCCTTAATGAGAGAACGGTATCCGAGAAAACTGTATCATGCATCTATCGAAATAAATGCATGCTGTGCTTGAAGATACCGTATCACACGTGGAAAGTAAAATGTCGGATTTTGAAAGTATCAAAGAAAAAAACGGTTTGGTTAAAGTGCCGCAGGAACAACCCGATTCGAAGTTTCGACGGGTTGCGAAATTTTTATTTTTAATCGGATCAAAGCAGGCGGCGCAAGTACTGCGCGAACTTGACGATGTACAAGTCGAAAAAGTGATTGCCGAGTTGGTTACCATCCGAAGTGTTGATGAAGACGAAGCTTTGGAAATCTTAAATGAATTTAGTCAAATCTACGAAGCAAATAAAAATTCGTTCGGCGGCGTGGGCGTGGCAAAAGAAATTTTAGAAGAAGCCTACGGCGAAAATCGAGCCGCTGAAATTCTTGAAAAAGCCGTGCCGGAGATTCCGATAAAACCGTTTGCATATCTAAAAGATATTGATAACGAAGAACTCGCCGCTGTTTTAAAAGACGAATTGCCTTCGGCGTGTGCCGTCGTTATTTCCTATCTTCCGCCGAAACAGGCAGCCCGCTACATCAGCGCAATTCCGGATGAAGCGCGGAAAAAAGAAATTGTCCTGCACCTCGCAAAGATGGAAAAATTGAACACCGATGTGTTGCAAGCGATGAGTGATGCGATACGCAAAAAAATCGTCGCGGTGAGTTTGGATAAAACTTCAAAGTTGGACGGTAAATCGGTACTCGCAAAAATTTTGCGGAATACCAATCTTGAAACGGAAAAAAATATTTTACAAAAAATTTCATCGGAAGATGCCGAGCTCGCGCAAGATATTATGAAACAAATCTACACGTTGGATGATATTCTTTTGATGAATGATAAGGATGTGCAGTATTTGCTTTCGTCGCTGGAAAATACCGAAATTCGTTCGCTGATTTTTAATCGCTCGAAAGAAATCCGACAAAAAATTTTAACGAATATTTCAAAGAATAAAGCGCTTTGCATTTTAGATGATGAAAAAAATTTGGAAGCGCCTCGACCGAGAGAATATCTCGATGTTGAAAAAAAATTTGTAAACAATCTGGCACAGGCAGCGCGTTCCGGTAAAGTGATTATTTTAAAAGATGAAAGTGAAAAATTAGTGTATTGATAGTGAGGAGTGTGAAAAAAATGAAAAAGATTTTTGTGTTTATCGCCGACGGCTTTGAAGAAGTGGAAGCCGTTACCCCGATTGATTATTTACGCAGAGCCGGTTTTGACGTTATTACCGTCGGTATCTCTGCTCGTGAAGTTGTGTCGGCGCACGGCATCAAAATGCAGTGCGATACGACCGTCAAAGCCGTTAAAAATGAAACGCCCGATACGGTGATTTTTCCGGGCGGTCTTCCCAACGCCCGCACCGCAAGCCGCTCGGCTGAAGCAAAAGAAATAACGCTACGAACGCTTACTTCCGGTTTTGTTGCGGGAATTTGTGCAGCCCCCGCACTCGTGTTTTATGAGTGGGGACTTTTAAACGGTAAAAAATACACGTGTTATCCCGAAATGGACGCCGAACTTCCGCATAAAGCGGAACATGCCCGCGTTGTGATTGACGGCAATATCATTACCGCCTGCGGAGCAGGAGCAGCTGAAGAGTTTTCTTTTACGCTCGTTGAAATCCTTGCAGGGAAAACAGCCCTCGCTCAAATGAAAAAAGCGGTGGTCGCCCGAAAGTAAAATCGTTATCGCTCGCCCAATCGGCAGGACGTTATACATTAAACTTGAAGAACATGATATCACCGTCTTCGACGATATAATCTTTGCCCTCTAAGCGGTAGCGTCCTGCTTCTTTTATTTTTTGCTCACTGCCGTATTTTTCAAAATCGGCAAAACTGTACACTTCCGCTTTGATAAAACCTCGCTCAAAATCGGTGTGAATAACTCCTGCCGCTTTCGGGGCTTTGTCCCCTGCATGAATTGTCCATGCACGGCACTCATCATGCCCCGCTGTAAAAAAGGTGCGAAGTCCCAAAAGCGCATACGTCTTTTGCGCTAAAACCGCAAGTCCCGATTGTTCAATGCCAAGTTCTTGCAAAAAACTTTGACGCTCTTCGTCGGTTTCAAGGTCAGCTAAATCCGCTTCCAGTTTTCCGCAAATAACCACCAAGCCTGATTTTTCATCTGCGGCAATTTTTTTCATTTTTTCGATATACGCATTACCGTCAACGATTCCCGCTTCATCGGTGTTGCACACATAAATTTGCGGCTTCATCGTTAAAAGATGCGAATCGGCGATAATTGCCCGCTCTTCGTCGGTTAAATCCGCCAAGCGTGCCGCCTTGCCTTCATTCAAAAGCGGTTTTATTTTATTGATTGCGCTCACCATAAAGGCGGCTTCTTTTTGGGCATCTTTTCCCATGCGGGTTGCTTTGTCGGCACGAACGGCGAGCTTATCCAAGCTTGCCATATCGGCTAGCGCCAATTCAACATTGATTGTTTCGCTGTCACGCGCCGGATCAATCGTATTGTCGACATGAATCACGTTTTCATCGTCAAAACAGCGTACGACATGAGCGATAACCGAAACTTCACGGATATGCGATAAAAACTGATTTCCCAATCCTTCACCCTTTGAAGCGCCGCGAACCAAGCCCGCAATATCGACAAATTCAACCGTTGCCGGGATCGTCCGCTCCGGTTGAAAAAACTTTGATAATGCATCCAAACGGACATCAGGTAAATTAACAATCCCGACATTCGGGTTTATTGTACAAAAAGGATAATTTGCAACTTCGGCAGGAGCCTTTGTCAAAGCCGAAAAAAGTGTCGATTTTCCGACATTCGGTAAACCGACTATACCACAATTTAAACCCATACTTCCTTCTCATTTCAGTAAATATTCATTAAAATCAGTAACGGAAACCATATCGAGTTTTGTTGATTTGCTTGTTTTCAATTCCGCTACCGTTTCATCGATATTTGACCATATCGTATTTTGTGAAAAAAATCAAGTAATGAAACAAGAAGTATAATAAATCGAGATGATTCTTCACTGACCGCACATTTAAAAATATAATTTATTTTTCGATAGTGCAATATAAAAACGTTGACAAAACATAAATCCTATGCAATAATTATTGTAGACTCATAAGCTAGAGTGAGCACTATTTTTGGCAGGAGGCAATCTATGTTAAGTTTTAAATTTGACATGATGCAGACTTTGGGATTTGCAGTACTTTTACTGCTGTTTGGGCGTCTTTTAAAACAAAAGATAAAGTTTTTCGAAACGTATTGTATACCGGAACCGGTAATTGGAGGCTTTATTTTTGCTATTGTGCATTTAATACTGCAGCAAAAGAATGTGATCGGATTTGAATTCGATGAAGCGCTCAAAACTTTTTTTATGAATATGTTTTTTGCCACGATCGGTTTTAACGCCAGCGTGCATATTCTCAAAAAAGGCGGCGTTATGGTGTTGAGGTTTTTACTGGTGGCAACGGTATTGGCAATTTTACAAAATGTTGTGGCGGTGCTGTTAGCACCGGTTGTAAAAATACCGCCGATTTTAGCGCTGATGACCGCCTCAACTCCAATGACCGGCGGACACGGCACTTCAGGCGGAATTGCAAGTTTTGTCGAAGAAATGGGTTTTCAAGGCGCGGTAGCTGTTGCATTTACCTCAGCCACCTACGGTTTGGTCGCCGGTTCATTAATGGGCGGACCGGTCGGACGCTTTTTGATTAAGAAAAATAATTTAAAAGACCTCGACACCACGGACAAAGCAGAAACTGAAACCGTAATAAAACCTCTTGACGAAGGGAAAATAATGGCAGCTTTTTTCCACATTTTAATTGCCTTATTTTTCGGAAGTTACGTTACGCAAGGCTTAAACTGGCTATTCATAAAAATGGGAGCTTCGATTAATTTTCCGAGTTATCTCGGCGCAATGATTATTGGTGCGATTATCAGAAATGTATTTGATAATTCAAAATTAGCCGCCCCAATGGAAGAAGTTTCGATTGTCGGCAATGTTTCGTTAAACCTTTTCCTTGCCGTTGCGTTGATGACCTTGCGGCTGTGGGAATTGGCGGATCTTGCAATTCCGATGATAGTCTTGCTAATCGCACAAACGGTTTTAACATTCTTTTTTACTATTTTTGTTACGTTCAACGTTATGGGACGAAACTACGATGCGGCAGTTATAACGGCAGGGCACTGCGGTTTCGGAATGGGGGCAACACCGAACGCAATCGCAAACATGCAATCGGTATGTAACAATTACGGTTATTCGAGTTTGGCATTTTTTGTCGTACCGATAGTCGGCTCGCTTTTTATTGATTTTATCAATGTTACGCAAATAAATATTTTTATCGGTTCATTTAAGTAACGAAAAAAATATTTATTTAAGTAGTTTTGGGTGTATTCTGCGATAAGGTCCAAAAGGAAGCGCGAAGTTTTTCAAAAAAACTTCGCAAAACCAATGTCCTTAGAGCGTACAAAACAATCAGTAAGGAAAAATCAGGGTGCCGCGTACACGGCACCCATTTGTTAATTTGCTTATGGAGGTACTGATTACTTCAACCGAGAATTGAGGGCATCTTTCAAAAACTCGGGTTAGATTTTTAGAGACTACTTTTCAGTGCCCACCTTTAAAATCCTTGTTTCGCAAATGTTCAGAATCTACTGTTATTTACTGAACATTAAAAAATAGTTAAGGAGATACTTTGCTTTTGCAAAAAAACTTTACTTTGTAAAGTATGGCGGTAACCGGCGTCAAGTCGTTAATCAACGTTTTCTCAACTGCTTCATTTCAGCACACAAAATGGCAAAGCCTGCGGTAAAATCGGCATCATAAACGGCAATGTTGTCATTTACGGAAAAGGTATGCTTGGTAAAATTCCAAATTCCATTAATACCTTTTTCCACAAGTAAAGAAACGATGCTTTCAACATCGGCAGCATAGCTTAATGTTAAAATCGCAATTTCCGGTTTCAGTATATCGAACTGCTCGGATAATGTCGCGATATCCGCAATTTTCAAATTTCCGATTTTTTTACCAATCTTTCTTCGATCATTATCAAAAGCAGCTGTAATATTTAAACCGCACTTTTGAAAATCGGTATGCAACATAATTGCTTTACCTAAATTTCCCGCTCCTAACAAAAACGCAGGCTTCGGCTTATTCCATGTTAAAAATTCGTTAATACCCGAAATCACTTCTTTCGTTTTGTAACCTCGTTTCGGAATACCTTTGAGTCCGGCAAAGGATAAATCCTTCCGTACTTGAATTGATGATGAACCGAGCATGTTGGCGATATCCGTTCCGGAAATAAATTCCTTCCCGTCATGCAAAGCCCGTTCCGCCAAATGTAAATACGCCGGCAGTCGCTCATACGTCGGCGCAAATTCAAGTTTCGATTTTGTCATCTCTCACCTCACAAAATAAAACTTTATTTTTGTATCCTATCACTAAACATATTAGATGTCAATATTTTTCCATTGTAAATTTTTTCGATTTATGGATATTTTTATGACAAGGGGCGACACAGAATACATTTTCCGGTTTTGTTGTTCCAAATTTTTTATACCATAAAACGCGGCATAAGAAAAAAATACGAAACGTTTTTTCGATTGCTCTTGACAATTTTTTTTATTTATGATATACTAATAGAAATTCTTTAATAGGAGTGCCGAAATGCCCTGTGGTAAAAAAAGAAAGCGACAGAAGATCGCAACGCATAAACGGAAAAAGAAGCTGAGAAGAAATCGGCACAAGAACAAGTAGTTCTGGTCGGTCTTTAAGCACTTAAAAAAGGTTGTCATTTTTATGGCAGCCTTTTTTTATTATTTTCGGTGTTGATAAATCCCTTGAAAACTTTAAAACAAACGTTTATAATGAGGAACTGTGAACACAATGCAAGATTCAATGCTCTTATCAAAGATCTCTTCACCAAAGGATTTAAAAAATCTTTCATACGATGAACTTAAATGCCTTGCCCAAGAAATACGCACTGAAATTTTGGAGACAACAGCAAAAACCGGCGGGCATCTTTCCAGTAATTTAGGGGTCGTTGAATTGACGATTGCATTACATCGCGTATTTGACACGCCTGCGGACGCAATTGTTTGGGACGTCGGGCACCAAAGTTACACACATAAACTTTTAACGGGACGAGTCGAATCGTTTTCAACAATTCGGCAAAAAGACGGTATTTCAGGATTTCCGAAAATTTCCGAAAGCGAGTACGACAGTTTCGGCGCAGGGCATGCGTCAACCTCGATTTCCGCTGCCGTCGGATTATTAGCGGCGAATGAACTTCAGAGAAAACATGCGCGGGTTATTGCCGTTATCGGGGACGGCGCTTTAACCGGCGGTTTGGCATTTGAGGGGATTGAAAACGCCTGCGCCTGCACAAAAAACTTAATCATTGTTTTGAATGATAACGGTTTTTCAATCAGTAAAAATAACAGCTCCTTTTCAAAATATCTTTCAAAGATGACGATTGGAAAAGGCTATCAACAGTTTAAGTTTTTATTCGATTCGGCGGTTTTAAAAGTTCCCGTTCTCGGTGAACGGTTTTTAAATTTTATACGAAAAGTAAAATCAGCAATTAAAAGCATGTCTTTTTCGACGAACTTTTTTGTTGACTTCGGATTTGAATATGTCGGACCGATTAACGGGCATAATATCCGCGAATTAGAAAGCGTTTTCAACACGGTAAAAAACTTGCATTGCCCCGTTGTAGTGCATATTAAAACAAAAAAGGGATACGGCTACTCTTATGCGGAACATGATCCGGAGCGGTTTCACGGCGTCGGGCATTTTGATGTGGCGGACGGCAAACTCGAAGCCTCCGGCGGGACGACTTTTTCTTCTGTTTTTTCAAAAACCTTGTGCAATCTCGCCGAAACGAATCCGCGTATTACCGCCATAACCGCGGCGATGCTCGGCGGTACGGGACTTGAAGCGTTTCACAAGCTTTTTCCCCGTCGTTGCTTTGATGTCGGGATTGCCGAAGCACACGCCGTTACCTTTGCTGCCGGCTTGGCGAAAAACGGGATGAAACCCTGTGTTGCACTCTACTCCACGTTTTTGCAGCGTGCCTGCGATCAAATTATTCACGATGTTGCATTGCAGAATTTACCGGTTGTGTTCGCGATCGATCGAGCGGGTGCGGTGCCGCATGACGGTGAAACCCACCAAGGCGCTTTTGACGTCAGCATACTGCGCTGCATTCCCAATATGACCATTCTCAGTCCGGCTACCGCAGCCGAGATGGAGTCTTTTTTTTCTTGGGGCTTTGAACAACAGTCTCCGGTCGTAATCCGCTATCCGAAAGCGGTCTGCCCGAATGAAACCGGCGCCTTTACTGCACCCGTAGTGCGGGGACGCGGAATTTTTTTGCAAAAAACGGGTGCGGATGTGTTGCTCGTATTGTGCTCGGGCGGGCTGTACCTTGAAATAAAAACGGCGCGCGATCTTTTGCAGGATGAACGGATTTTTGCCGACATATATCACCTGCGGTTTATTAAACCCATCAACACGGACTATTTTTTGGAAGTTGCCGCGCCGTACCGAGCAATTGTTTTTATTGAAGACGGAGCAAAAATCGGCGGAGTTGCAAGCGAGCTTGAGCGAACCGTTTTAAAAGCCTTTTCAACAAAGCGCACGGCAGTTCTCGCCTTCGGTGATGCTTTTTTAAAACAGGGTTCACGCTCCGAAGTACTTGAGACGGCGGGACTTTCCGCTCCGCACATTGCTCAAACCACCAAAGAATTACTTGCACAACTTCGGTAAATAAAACCTTATTTTAAAATTCGGAGTTTTAAACACGGTCACATTCAACAAAAACAACCGTTTGAAACGCAATACTCATATCGGAAATTTTCACGCGAAACGTTTCATTCAGCTGACGCGCTGTTTTCAAATGAATGTCGGTTTCAAACGCGAGCGCTTCTATAATGCAATGGGCTTTATTCCCGATAAGCTCGAGCACCGTCGCCTCAAAAATCTCATGACGTTTTTTTTGCAAATACACTAAAACCCAATGTGTCCGTGAAAGGCGGGAAACTTTGTTAACATTTCTCACACCGATATCCGCACGTGAAAGACGGGCTAAAAACGTATCGCGGTCAATCAAGCGTTCGCCGTCCAAAAAACGTAAAATTTGCTGCTGCGATAAAAGGTCGGTATATCGGCGAAGCGGACTGGTCAACTGCGCGTACATACTCAGCCCGAGCGCAAAGTGCTTTGAAGGCACGGTACTCACAACGCGGGATCGCATACACTTTCGTTTTTGATATTCACCGGCAAGTCCGTCGGCGAGTTTTACCGGAAGCGTCGGCTTTTCCTGACTGATATACTGGAAAGGAATTTTATTTTTAAAAGCGAACATGGCGCCGGCTTCGCCCGCTAAAAGCATCATTTCTCGAATCATCTCGGACGATTCAAAAGTTTTCAAAGGCTCAATCGAGATAGTGCTTTCGGTACTGCCGTCTTTTTTTTCGGCAATCAGGGAAACTTCCGGCATTTTAATCGTAACGGCTCCGTTTTTTACCCGGCGGGCAAAAAGTTTTCGCGTCAACTCAAAGAGTGCTTTCAGCTCGCCGTCCTTTTTCGCTTCAGCCTGTTCGTAAGTCAGTCGTTCCACAGTAATTTTACTGCGGAAAATTTGTACGCCGGACGGCTCCGTTTGTTCGT
Organism: uncultured Treponema sp.; assembly: GCA_937923945.1. Classification (GTDB taxonomy): domain Bacteria; phylum Spirochaetota; class Spirochaetia; order Treponematales; family Treponemataceae; genus Treponema_B. The sequence continues at coordinate 24,593 of CALDWC010000127.1, read as the reverse complement.
TAAACGTAATCGCAAACGTGAGGGCGTAACATTCTCGTTCCAAGCCGAGCGCATAATATTCGATTGCCGTTTCGTTCAGCATCCTGCCAATACGTTCCGGCAGATAGAGCGTCGAACCGCGATCGCATGCGGTTTCATCCGCTTCCGTTCCCAGCTGCACCGTTTCGGCAGGACAGGCAACGTGAATATACAAAGTTTCACCGTCCAAACAAATCGCGTCATCGGGATCGGTGCTACCGGGGTTATCAATCGCGTAGCTCACCACATGCGTTAAATCGGTATACGGTTTGGTATGCGGCGGTTTTTCAATGGCGGCTTTTGCATCATGGGCGGAAACGTCAAACCGCTGCGGATACGGATTTTTTTCCGGCGTCCATGAGCCCAGTTTCAGTAAAAGTTCATGGGCGTTTTCCGGCGATTGTTTAATTTTTAAATCAACGAGCAGTTTGGATTTTTTTATTTTGCCGAATGCAAACTGCTCGACTTCCGATAAAAAGCGCGAAAAGCGCCTTACATCAAAAGCGGGAGACGGCTGTGCAAGGGCTTTTTTTATTGCGGCAACGCATTCGGTGTACAGCTCCGCTTCACGGTTTTTTTCGGCTTCTTTTGCTTGCAAAGCGGCAACCTCATCAGGACTGTGTACCGTAAGCGGCGCGGTCGGCACGGTTGCAGTAAAATACGGCGAAGTTGAAACCGCAAGCCACGCTTTCCACATTTGTTCGGGCTGCAGACTACTATAAAAAAGTTCGGCCACTTCGATAAAATGTGCCGTACCGCTGAAAAATTCGCACGCCGGTGAAAAATCAACCGGCGGAAGTTCCGCCTGCAAAACCGCTTGGATATTTTTCACCGGCGCTTCGCTCAAAAGAAAAACGTCTTTTTCACGCAGTCGTTTTGATAAGGTCTTTTTGTCTTCACCTTCAATTTGTATTTTTCCGTCCAGAATTTCCGTAACAAGCGCAACCTGCCCCTTATATAACACCACCGAACCGATTTTCATTATTTAAAAACTTCCTTAAAAAGTAATACTATCGAAAAATAAAAATATTTTTAATCAAACACTTTTTCAAGCAAATCGCCCAAATCATCTTCGGAAAGTTTTCCGTTTTCGATGAGTACCGTCATTCCGGACGTTTTTACATCGGCTTGGAGCGTGCCCCGTAAAACGAGACTCAAAGCAAAGGCGGTCATTTTATTTCCCGTTGCAATCGAAAAACTATAGGTGTACAATCCCGAGTCTGATTCTTTGAAAAGATAAATCTCCGATGCGGTTACCGGAAGCTGTAAATCCGTTCCGAGTATTTTTGCAATTAAAAAGTTCGGATTTTTTATAAAAATGCCGACGGCATCTTGTGCCGTTGTTGTCACGAACCGGTCAAAATTTTCGGAAAACGGTACGATTTGTTCACTGCGGCTGTTTTCTACAAATTGCTTTATCGAATCTTCCGGCGGATCCGCCAATACTAAAAGTGCGTTTTTATTATCGGGTAATGAAACGCCGCTGATTCCTCCGCTGTAATACGGAACCGCATTTGCGGCAATATATTTGGTCCAACCGTTACTTTCTTTAAACGCCATCCCCGCAAGATTTGCCGGATAATTACCGACCGCACAAATCAGCGTTTCATCTTTTTTACGCGGGGCGGTTTTTCGATTAAAAACACCGGCGTAAATTTTTTTTGTCCGCGCAAGTGCGGTTTTAATGTCTTTGCGTTCCGCCCGATTGCCGAGAATTTTTTCCAAAAATGCGCTGTTCCCGTTCACCGGAAGAAATACATACACATCAGCCCCGTCACCGATTGCGGCAAACGGATCAATATCCGGCACCGGCGTTGTTTTACAGGAAACAACTCCAACTGCGAATAACCCTGCAAAAACCGCACGGATTATACGGGCATAATTTTTTTTCCACGTTATCATCATCTGTCCTCTCAAAAAAGTAAGCTAAAATTTACTCAAACCTTTTGATTGCGATTCCCCAAACTTTGTCATCGGCATCCGCTGTTCCGCTGTGCAAAGCTCCGCTCGGTGCGATACTGCACCATTCGGCTTCGCGTGCAAGGGTTTCTTCCATTATGTTGGATTTGTGCTTGGTGAACGCTTTTTCAAACTCGGGTGCGGCAGCGGCGGTTTCAGCCCAAACTTGCAGCACAATGCGGTCAACCACCTCGAAGTCGCTTTCTTTCCGCAAGTTTTGGATGCCGCGCACCAAGTCGCGAACGTACCCTTCGAGTAAAAGCTCTTCGTTTATTTCCGTGTTCAAACCGACGGTGAGCGTTCCCTCGTTCAGCACTTTGAAGTTTTCTTTTTCGTGGCGGTTGATAATGAGCGTTTCCGAATTTAACGCAACCGCTTTACCGTCCACATCGCATGAAAGCGTCGCTCCTTCAACAATGGACTGAATCGCATCGCTTTCCAACGCTTCGATAACGGCACAGGCTTTTTTCATCGAAGCCCCCAACTCTTTACCCAACACGCGGAAATTCGCTTTTGCCGAATACGAAACCAACTCATCTTCGCGATCGTGGAAAATCACTTCCTTAACATTCAGCTCTTCTATCACGCTGTCTTTCATTTCGAGCAAAACATTTTTTTCCGCTTCATTGCGCGTTACAATTTCCACTGATTTTAGCGGTTGGCGCGTTTTCAAATTATATTGATTCCGCAAAGCCCGTCCCATCGAAATCGCTTTTTGCACGGTTTCCATTTTGAATTCAAGCTCGGTATTTCTAAAAGCTTCGTTGTATTTGGGATAGTCCGCTAAATGAACGGACATCGCATCCGATTCGGTACGCAAATTTTGCCAAATACTTTCGGTGATAAACGGAATAATCGGCGCGGCGACCCTGATAAATTTTTTCAAAACGGTGTACAAGGTTTTATACGCGTTCAATTTATCGCTGTCGTTGTCACTTTTCCAAAAGCGCCTTCGGGAACGACGAATGTACCAGTTGTTCAAAAGGTCGATAAATTTCACGAGCGGATCAATCGCGTTCGGTAAATCGTAGGCGTCCAAAGCATCCGTAACGTCACGCACCAATTTTTCGGTGATTGATAAAATCCAAATATCAAGCGGATTTCCCAAAGCGGCAAATTCACTGTCGTTTAATTCGGCTTTTCCTTCAAATTTATCGATGTTTGCATACGTTACAAAAAAGCTATAGCTGTTCCAAAAAGGAATTAAAATATCTTTTAAAACATCCCGCACTCCGTCGTCGGAAAATTTTAAATCTTCGGCTTTTACCACTTGAGAATGGAGAAGAAAAAGCCGCAGCGCATCCGCGCCGAACATATCGATCACTTTCACCGGATCCGTATAATTTTTCAAGGACTTCGACATTTTGCGTCCGTCGCTCGCGAGTACCAATCCGTTTACCACGCAGTTTTTAAAAGGCGGTTTATCAAACAACGCGGCAGCCAACACTACCAGCACATAAAACCATCCGCGGGTTTGGTCGATTCCTTCGGCGATAAAATCGCACGGGAAGTGACTTTCAAAGTATTCTTTATTTTCAAAAGGATAATGCGATTGTGCGTACGGCATCGAGCCGGATTCAAACCAGCAATCCAATACTTCGGGGACGCGGTGCATATCGTGTCCGCATTCGCACGGAATCGTAACCGCATCGACAAACTGTTTATGCAAGTCGGTAAGTTTTACACCGGAAAGTTTTTCCAGTTCCGCGCGGCTTCCGACACAGATTGTTTTACCGCAGGTTTCACACTTCCAAATCGGGATGGGGTTTCCCCAATAGCGGTTGCGGCTGATTGCCCAGTCGCGGGCACCTTCAAGCCACTTTCCGAATCTTCCGTTTTTGAGGTGCGGCGGCTGCCACGTAATTTGTGCATTTGCTGCGAGCATTTGCGGCTTTATTTTTTCAACCGCGACAAACCAGCTACCGATTGCGCGGTAGATGAGTGGGCTGTCGCAACGCCAACAGTGCGGATACGCGTGTGTAATTTGATCGCGCTTAAAAAGTTTGCCTTCGGTTTTTAGCCGCTCAATAATCGCTTTATCGGCATTTTTAACAAAGGTACCCTGATATTCAGGGATTTCAGCAGTAAATTTACATTCCGCATCAATCGGACAAACCGTCGGCACTCCGGTTCCCTTAAAAACGCGGTTATCGTCTTCACCGAAACCGGGCGCTAAGTGAACAATACCGGTGCCGTCTTCCGTTGACACAAAGTCGGCTAAAAGCAGGCGAAATGCTCCCTGTCTTGCTCCGTCGGAAGAACCGTCCGGTTTTACCGTATAGCGGGCAAAGTAGGGAAAAAGCGGCGTATACGCCAAGCCGGCAAGATTTTCACCGCGACAGGTAAAAAGAATTTCCGCTTCCGGTAACGGCGACTGCTTTACTTTTTTACCGCCGCCGTGATTATGTCCGCACGTACACGCGTCATCCGATTCGGCGGCTGCCGGCGCGTTTTTTATGCTAAAATACGATGCAAGCCGGCTCACCGCCAAAATGTAGTATGCATTTTCGTATGCAACGCACGCGTATTCGATTTCCTCTCCCGCAGCAAGTCCCAAGTTGGAAGGCAACGTCCAAGGCGTCGTCGTCCACGCTAAACAATACAGATTTTCCGTGGTGAGCTGATGCTTTTTCAACAATGCTTCAAACGGAGTTCCCGCAAGCGCAAAGTTTACTTTAAACCGCACGGTAATGGCGGGATCGTTATCCTGTTTGTAGCCGCCCAAATTCAGTTCATGCGTGGAAAGAACGGTCGAACAGCGCGGACAGTACGGTAAAATATAATTTCCTTCGTAGATTAAGTTTTTTTCCCACAGCTGTTTTACAACCGTCCAAATGCTTTCCATATAATCGGGCTGCATCGTTTTATAATCGTTTTCAAAGTCAACCCAGCGTCCCAACCGCGTAATGGTTTTTTGCCATTCATTGGTGTAGCGGAGAACACTCGCGCGACACGCGTCATTAAAGTTTGCTACACCGAAGTTTTCAATTTCAGTTTTGGAGTTAAAACCCAATTCTTTTTCGATAAGATTTTCAACCGGAAGTCCGTGACAGTCCCAACCGAATCGGCGTTCGACTTTCATGCCCTGCATCGTTTTATAACGCGGAATCACATCCTTGACTGTACCGGGAACAAAATGCCCGAAGTGCGGTAAACCCGTTGCAAAAGGAGGTCCGTCAAAAAAAACAAATTCTTCACACCCTTCGCGGTTTGCGATTGATTTTTTAAATACATCATGCTTTTTCCAAAAGTCCAAAACTTCTTCTTCCTGTTTTGGAAAATTTACTTTTGAATCCACCGGTTTATACATAAAAGCTCCATAAACTCCATTTTGGACGGCATTATACTATTTTATATAAAAAAATGCTATAGGAAGCACTGATTAATTCTTGATTGAATTGATCAGGGGCTCCATAAGGTTTTGTTTCTGCACGGCAGCCGATAGCCGGTTTCTCGAACCGAGCAGTTCTAATTCTAAAGTAGCGAGGAAAGTAAAATAACGAATCGCCTTATTTTACTTAAACGGCTTAAAGTAAAATAACGTCTTGTCTTATTTTACTTTAAGTGCTATTATATCAATAAATTATGAAAATAGAAGATTTTAAGTCGGGAAAATGGGAAGCAGGCTATAAATATCGGTATTTTGTGCCGGAAAAGATTAATCATTCTTTTTCATGGGATGATGAGGCAATAAACGGTCTTCTTGAAACGGCATCCTTAAGGAAACGCTGATTAAAGGCTTGACGCCATTTAACAGCATACTTTGCAAAAGCAAAGTATCTCCTTCATTGTTTCTCAATGTTCAGTATAATAAGGTAGATTCTGAACATTTGCGAAACAACGATTTTAAAGGTGGACACTGATTAATTCTCGATTGAATTAATCAGTGTCCCCTTAAAAGTAGGTGAATTAAACTCTTTTTCACGTTTTGTACCGGACATAGACACCTTTATTATGATGTACGTGTATAAAGAAGCAGTAGTATCAAGTAAGATTGAAGGAACCCGAACGAACATTGAGGAAGCATTGGATAGTGAAGAGCCTGAAGTACCGGAAGAGCGTGATGATTGGCTGGAAGTAAACAACTATGTAAAGGCCATGAATCAGGCAATCGATGAATTACAAAAATTGCCGTTATCATGCAGACTTATTCGCCAAGCACATAGAATACTTTTAGCGAGCGGAAGAGGAGAACAAAAAACTCCCGGTGAATTTAGAACTTCGCAAAACTGGATTGGCGGTGCGAGCATCGTTGATGCCGTTTTTGTTCCTCCGGCTGCAGAAAAACTCGGAGAACTCATGTCGGACTTTGAAAAATTTCTGAATAATCAGGAGTTCCATATTCCGCACCTTATTAAAATAGCAATCGCCCATTATCAGTTCAAACTATTCACCCGTTTTTGGACGGTAACGGGAGAGTCGGGCGACTGCTCATTACCTTATATTTGGTTGCGTCGGGGATTCTTGAAAAACCGCTTTTGTATCTTTCGGCTTTTTTTGAAAAAGACCGTTCGCTCTATTACGATAAACTTACCGTGACACGTGAAAAAAATGATTTAAATCAATGGATAAAATATTTTCTTGTCGGCGTTGCAAAAACAGCTGAAGAAGGGACGCTGACATTGCAGAAAATTATGCAGCTCAAAGCGCGGGCGGAAGAAAAAGTTTTTGGCATGGGTAAGCGTTCAGCGAATGCCCGCAAACTTTTACTCGGGTTATTTCAAAATCCGGTTGCTTCAATAAAGGACATTCAAGCAATAACCAATCTCTCGCCAAAAGCCGCCGGTGATTTAGTCGCAGTCTTTGTTGAAAAAGGATTGCTGACTGAAACCACCAAACAACAGCGAAATCGAATTTTTGTTTTTAGAGAATATTTGGAACTTTTTGGCGATAAAAAATGATAACGGTTCATGGAGCAATCGACAAAAAGAAAAAAAACCGCCCTTGCTACGGTTATTTACATTATAGTGAAAGTAGGGATTTGAAAAGTAGTTTTATGGATGTAAGTTTCCAATCTTACTTAAAAATATAACCAAAGATTTGAAACTTGATCACTTTGAAACGCATACCATTTTTAGCGTTTCCTTGTGCACTTTTTTTCATGTTCTTGTCATGTGTACATCCGCCGAGGTGTTGCATCATATTGTTTTTTATGCTATAATCAATCCCAATGAATACTACAATGGCGCAGGAAGATTACTTGGAAACAATTTATGATTTATCCCATCATAATGCGGAAGTTAAATCTATTGATGTTGCACGGGTGAGAAATGTTTCTCGGGCAAGTATTAACAAGGCAATCCCGGGATTGCTTGCAGGGGGATTTATTGAGCATGAGCCGTACGGAAAATTAATACTCACTGAAAAAGGTTGTCGTATTGCAAAAGAAGTACGACGACGGCACAATATTCTTAAAAGTTTTTTGGTCAACATACTCAAAGTGGACGAAGAAATTGCCGAAGATGAAGCGTGCCGCATTGAACATATTGTCAGTGAGGATACCATTAAAAAAATCTGTGAATATCTTGAACAGCATGAACAGCTCAATACATTTTAAACGCATGTAACGGCATATTTAAAAAAGTACCGCGTATGCGAGAATCTTACCTCATTGCACCACCGCATACCATTTTCTTTGTGTGGTATTTTTTCCCATTCATGCAGCAGCAAAGGCGTTGGAGACACGTATGAGCGAAGAATAATCGACACCGGTATTTTATTCGCAAGTGCACTTGCACTGATTATCGATTATACGGCGTGGAAGTCAATCGGTTGGACTACTGTTTCTTTAAGATGGTCGCTGTATAGTACCTACGCGTGTTGATGAGTGAAAACTTAAAAATATCGTTCAATTATTCATTTATGCGGCAAAAGGAAACGCTGATGAAAGGCTTGACGCCGTTTCCTTTACCATCTCATTGTAGATAAAAAAAATTTTTTGTGTTACACTATACACGGTACATTTTATGCAAGACACAAGAATTTCAGAACAACAACACGATGATTTTATTACGATTGCCGAAGCGGGACATTGGGCAACAGTGTTTTTAGGTAAGCAGGTGAGTGCTTCGAATATATCGTACTTAATTCAATACGGTCGTATCAATAAATTTATAAATAATGGAATAGTAACGGTTTCAAAAAGCGAACTTTTAAATTACTATAAAGCGTATTCAAAAAAAACACAAGATGTCTGGCAGAAAAAAACGGGAGACGCGGTTAATTGGGAACTGTCATTTTCACAATATAAAGAATCTGAAACAACAAAGCATGTACATCGTTTGCATCCATACAAAGGAAAATTTATTCCGCAGCTGGTAGAATACTTTTTGGATGAGCATACTGATAATTTCAAACGGGAAGTTTTTTTTACAAAAGGAAACATTATTTTGGATCCGTTTTGCGGTTCCGGTACGACACTCGTTCAGGCAAATGAATTAGCTATGCATGCAATAGGAATTGATGTTTCTGAATTTAATACGATGATGAGCAATGTGAAAATCAGCAACTTTGATTCGGAGTTGTTAAAAACGGAATTGGAAAAAATCACAACGCACTTAAATGATTTTGTAGCCCGGTCAAAAATTCTTGAGTTTGAAAATGTTTTAAATGAACAACTCTCGTTATTTAACAAAAAATATTTTCCTTCACCCGAATTTAAAATCATGGTCAGGCAACATACCATAAATGAAAAACAATATGCTGCAGAAAAAATAAAAGAGTTTTTGCCGATATATGAAAATTTAATAAAAAAATTCGGTATACAAATAAAACAAAATACTGCAAAAACTTTTCTCGACATTTGGTATATGCAAAATATTCGAAACGAAATTGATATGGTTTTTAACATGCTTGAAAAAATACCGCACACTGAAATAAAAAATATTGCACGGATTATTTTAAGCCGCACAATGAGAAGTTGTCGAAGTACAACGCATTCCGATTTGGCAACGATATATGAACCGGTAACTGCACCGTATTATTGTACAAAGCATGGTAAAATTTGTAAACCGCTTTTTTCAATTTCAAAATGGTGGAATACCTATTCGAAGGATACGATAAAGCGGCTTTTGGAATTTGCAAAAATAAAAACGAACACCTATCAATGTTGTATCACCGGTGATTCTGCAACTATTGATTTACCGCGAGCAGTCAAGCAAATCAATTCCAACTTTTATACATTGCTGATAAAAAATAAAATCAACGGAATTTTTTCTTCACCGCCCTATGTCGGTTTAATCGATTATCATGAGCAGCATGCCTATGCATACGACCTTTTTCAATTTCCCCGCCATGATGATTTGGAAATTGGTCCGCTTTCAAAAGGGCAAGGAATGACAGCTCGAGAAAAATATATACAAGGAATTAGCGCCGTTCTCATCAATACAAAAAAATATCTTGTTGATAATTATAATGTGTTTCTGGTGGCAAACGATAAATACAATCTTTATCCGACGATAGCTGAAAACGCCGGAATGAAAATTGTCAATGAGTATCATCGTCCCGTTTTAAATAGAACGGAAAAAGATAAAGGAGCGTATTCCGAAACGATTTTTCATTTGAAGGAAAAATAATATGGCACTTACAGAAAAACAAAAATTTGACATAGAAGCGGTTATTGCACATTGTCTTACGACTAAATTTAAAAATTATGTTCCGCAAAATAATTTTATGCCGTTTCACTTTAGACTTTTAGGCAGGGACAGAATGGCATTGTATTCATTTATGCAATCGCTTCTGACCACTTTTGGAACCTCCATTTTTGAACCCGTTGCAAAAGAATTGGCAAAAACAAAATTTGCAAAAGTAGAAACTCAATATACCGTCGGAAATGAAATTTATAAAGACTGCCAGCAAGCCGTACAAGATATAATCAATGAACTAACGATTACCGGAAATCCCGATAAGAAAAAAGAATTACAAACTTTGAAAAAACATCTCGGCGGTGAAACAAATAAATTAAAGGCAATCAAGGTTGACTTGTTTGTAGAAATGCAAAGCGGGGAACAATATTTCTTTGATTTGAAAACCACAAAACCAAACAAGGGCGACTTTCAAAAGTTTAAGCAGACCTTGCTTGAATGGGCAGGTATTGCCTACACGAAAAATAAAAATGCAAAAGTCCACACGCTTATTGCAATTCCGTATAATCCATATGAACCTGAGCCATATCAATTTTGGACAATGAAAGGCATGCTTGACACTGATGAGGAAATGATGGTTTCGGAAAAATTTTGGAACTTTCTCGGTGGTGACGGAGTATACACGGAATTACTTGATTGTTTTGAAAAAGTCGGGCTTGCACTTCGCCCTGAAATCGATGCATATTTTGAAAGGTATAAATAACTGTTACACTATAGACGGTACATTTTATGCAAGATACAAGAATTTCAGAACAACAAAACGATGATTTTATTACGATTGCCGAAGCGGGACATTGGGCAACAGTGTTTTTAGGTAAGCAGGTGAGTGCTTCGAATATATCGTACTTAATTCAATACGGTCGTATCAATAAATTTATAAATCACCGTAGCCGTAACTTTCCGATTCTATTAAAAGAGAAATGCGTGATAAGGTACGAGCATCTGTAAACGATGCCGATTTCACGTATAAGCCTTCACATATGAAAGAGTACAAAAAAATGCTTGACATCGACTAGATAAGCCGATTAGTGCATCGCGCTTTCAGGAAACACTGATGAAAGGCTTGACGCCGTGTATCAGCGTGTAGAGATGCCCTCAATTTTCGATTGAATTAACCGGTGTCTCCTTATGGAAGTGATGTTGGAGCCTTGATGTCCGTGTTAGACAGCCCTCTTGAATGAATGAACCCATTATCATATAATTGCGGTATAGAATTATAGTGAGAGGAACTTATGTCGAAATATACCGATATACTTAAAGAAGAGTTGATAACCGCTTTGGGCTGTACCGAGCCGATTGCGATTGCATTGCTTGCGAGCCGGTTTGCCGACGCTCTCGGTGAAGAACCGGAGCATATTACAATCCGCTGTAGCGGTAACATTATCAAAAACGTAAAATCAGTTATCGTACCGAACACCGGCGGGCTGAAAGGCATTGAAGTTGCCGTCCTCGCCGGCGTTATTTCTAAAAAATGGCAAGCTAACTTGGAAGTACTCAACGCCTTTTCCGATAGCGATAAAAAACGGCTTACGGAGCTTTTGGCAAAAAAAATCGTAAGCGTTGAGCATTTACAAACACCCGCTGTTCTGCACATCCAAATTGAGGGGCGTTCAAAAAACAACACCGCATTCGCTGAATTGATTCACACCCATACCAATATCGTAAAAGTGATTCAAAACGGAAAAACTATCTTTGAAAAACCTTTCAACGTCAACGAAAACATTACTACCGGTGTTGATCGTTCCTGTTTAAATGTGAAAGACATTTTGGATTTTGCCCGTACCGTTGATCTTGCGGAAGTTTCGGATATTATAAAGCATCAAATCAAATTGAATATGCATATTTCCGAAGAAGGCTCCCGAGCGCTTTCCGAAAAAAGCATTGCAAAAGTTATTTTAAAAACCGCATGCAGCACGCAAGGCGTTTCGGCGGACAAGGTGGATACATTCACAAAAGCAAAAGTCGCCCTCGCAAGTGCGATTGAAGCTCGCATGCTCGGTATGTCGTTCCCCGTGGTAGCAAACTCGGGAAGCGGAAACCAAGGCTTGTGTGTTTCCATTCCGGTTGTGGTGTATGCCCGCGAAATGAAGTGCACCGAAGAACAGCTCATTCGCGCTTTGCTCGTCAGCAACTTAATTGCGAACCATCAAAAAACGGGGATCGGAAAATTATCGGCATATTGCGGAGCTGTCAGTGCAACTACGGCGGCAATGGCAGCCGTCGCGTTTATGCAAGGCTACGATTACGACACGATTTCGAAAACAATTTCAAATGCCCTTGCAACGATTTCGGGAATGGTGTGCGACGGTGCAAAAGTTTCCTGTGCGACAAAAGCACTCGCCGCTTTGGATGTTGCGCACCTCGCATACGAAATGGCGATAAGCGATGTTGCATTTTCGCAAGGCGACGGCACGGTAAAAGAGAACGTTGAAAAAACAATCAGCGCCGTCGGTGTACTCGCCAAACAAGGCATGAAAGAAACCGATGATGTGCTGCTTAAAATTATGTTGGATTAATTGATGAAAATGAAAAAAATAGGAATTACCACTAATTTTAATTTTGACACCAAGCAAAATTTTGAACGGTACCGCTATTCACTCGTGAGTACCTGTCCGATACAGGCGGTCGCCGATGCGGGCGGTATCCCCTTCACTATTCCGATTTATACCTGCTCGGATACACAGCTCACCGAGCAGGTGCAAACTTTCGATGGGCTTATTTTAACGGGAGGTCAGGATGTCAATCCGAAGCTCTGGGGCGATGAGCCGCGGCAGGCACTCGGGCAAATGAACGGAGAACGCGATCGCTTTGAGTTGCGTCTTTTAAAAATTGCTACCGAGTTACAAAAGCCGATTCTCGCAATTTGCCGCGGCGCACAGATTTTGAACGTATTTTTCGGCGGGACGCTCTATCAGGATATTGTTACGGAAGCCGATGCGAAACTCGCACACGTGCAAAAAGCCGCATTCGACGAGGTAACGCATAAAGTGCAGGTTGATTCCGCGTCCGCCACGCACTCGATTTTCGGCGATGAAATTTGGGTAAACAGTTTTCACCACATGGCGGTTAAAACTTTGGCAAAGCCTTTTACCTGCACCGGGCGATCGAGCGACGGAATTATTGAAATGTACGAATCTTTCACCGGAGCCTTTATGCTCGGTATCCAGTGGCATCCGGAAATGCTCCATGCAACCGAACCGAAAATGAAAGCATTGTTTGAGTTATTTTTAGCACACTGCAACTGACATGAAAGAAAAAAAAATTCTAGTCGCACTGAGCGGCGGAGTAGACAGTTCGGTTGCGGTGCATCTTCTCGCGGATGCCGGCTATGAAGTGGGCGGGGCAACGATGAAGTTTCATATCAGCACCACCGTTGATAAAACCCAAGAAGAAAACGTTACCGCTGCTCGCGAAATATGCGAAATGCTTGGTGTTCCGCATTATGTGTTCGATTTTACCGACACATTTAAAAAAAACGTCCTCGACTATTTTGTGCAAAGTTATGAAAATGCCGAAACGCCGAATCCTTGTTATGTGTGTAACCGCACCGTAAAGTTCGGTGCATTTTTGGAAGCAGCGGAGCGATTGGGTTACCCTTTTGTTGCAACAGGGCATTACGCAAAAGTGCAGTATGACGCAAATCTATCCCGCTATCGTCTCTTTGCAAGCGGCGACACGGGAAAAGACCAAAGCTATTTTTTAAGCGGTTTGAATCAAACACAGCTTTCCAAAATCATTTTTCCGCTCAGGGATTTAACCAAGCCTGAAGTGAAAAAAATCGCCGCTGAAAAAAAATTAGCGGTTGCGGAAAAAAAGGAGAGTCAGGATATTTGTTTTGTCGAAAACAGCGATTACGCAAAAGTCATTGAACGCTTTTCAACGAAAAAAATGGAGCCGGGAAATTTTTACACTTCTGACGGAAAAATAGTCGGAACACACCGAGGAATTTTCCGGTACACAATCGGACAGCGGCGCGGTTTGCATGTCAGTTTAGGCGAGCCCGTTTACGTTTTGGAAAAAAATAAAAATACGAATTCCATTATCGTTGCAAAACGGGAAGCGCTGTATTGTAAACGGTTACGCGCCGGCAATCTCAATATTATTGCAGGCGAAATACTTGAAAAACTGAAAACGGACGACCTTACGTTGACGGCAAAAACACGGTACCGCTCAACGGCAAAAAAATGTGTCGTTGAAAAAATTGCGCCGGAGTTTTTTGAAACTTCCGGATCAACCGTTTTGAAAAAAGACGCCCTGCTTACCGTGCATTTTTTAGAAAAAGATTTTGCCGTTGCAATCGGACAAGTGCTCGTCCTCTATGACGGCGACGAAGTGCTGGCGAGCGGCATTATTTGCGAAACCGTAACGGAAGCGATATAAAAAGGTACTGATTCATTCAATCGAGAATTAATCAGTATATTTTTACGGGTTATCGATTTAATATATTCCGTGCGGATCTTCTTGACATTTTTTGATAAATAGCTATCATTATGATATCAATATGATTTTGGAGATTTTATGATTGAAATTTGCAATGTTTCAAAAATGTACGGAAATTCAAAAGTGAAAGCCGTTGACAATATTTCCGTGACGGTTCGTAACGGTGAAATCTTCGGCTTTTTAGGACCGAACGGAGCGGGAAAAACTACGACGATAAAAATGATTACCGGCGTACTGCAAGCGAATGCGGGAACTATTAAGGTCGAAGAAATCGACATCGCGGAAAACCCGCTCGATGCAAAACGGCACATCGGCTATGTAACCGATAATCCGGAGCTTTTTTCGCAGCTCAAAGCGGCGGAGTATTTGAATTTTGTCGGCGATGTGTACGAAGTGCCAACCGACATTCGGCGCGAACGGGTTGAACGGTATACGGAACTTTTCGGCATCAAAAATGTTTTGAACGGAAGTATCGGCAGTTTTTCACACGGTATGAAACAAAAGCTTTTGGTAACGGCGAGTTTACTTTCCGATCCAGCTGTTTGGATTTTGGACGAGCCGATGGTCGGGCTTGATCCGAAGTCCGCGTTTCAGCTCAAAGAACTGATGCACGAGCGGGCGAATGCCGGCAAGGTTGTGTTTTTTTCAACGCATGTTATGGAAGTGGCGGAAAAACTGTGTAGCCGCTTGGCAATTATCAATGCAGGGAAAATTATGTTTGAAGGCTCTTTGGAAGATTTGCGGAAACAGCGGGGCGAAAACGCTTCGTTGGAACAATTATTTTTGGAGCTGGTTGATATGGAAACGATGCAATCCGCCGCAGAATCCGCGTCAAGCGAAAACCGGAATTAAGGAATAATCGCGTATGAAAGTTTTTTTTCATTTACTGAAAATATATGTTGCTTCCGTTTTTAATTTAAAAAATATAAAGGCACAAATCCAAAAACGGAAAACACAAAACGGAGAAACCGTCACCAAAAATTCCACCGTGAAAATTATCGGAATTGCTATTTTGTTTTTGCTGCGTATTGCCGAAATCGCAGTGCTGTTCGGGTTCTATGTGTATTCCTTATATCAATATGCAAAAGCGATGAACAATATTAAGCTCCTGTTTGAAGTGTCGACGGTTTTAATTTCACTGATTACGCTCTTTTTCGGCTTTTTGGTTACCGCCTCGACGTACTACATCGGCGAAATTGAAGAGCAATTTTTGTCAATGCCGATTAAACCGCGAACGCTCTGTGCCGCAAAATTTACCGCGACATACCTCAACAGTTTAATCACTTCCGCAATCTTTTTTGCACTCGTGATGATTATTTACGGAATCTATGAGCGTCCCGCTTTTCTTTTTTATCTTTGGGGAATATGTGCGGCGGTTTTAATTCCGCTACCGATGATCGGCATTGCGTATTTTTGTAACATTTTGCTGATGCGTTTTACGCGTGTTTTCAAAAACAAAAATGTAATTACCACGATCAGTGCATCGCTGGGAATTATTCTGTCGCTCGGCTTTAATTATTTAATTCAGTCGACAACAAGCAGCGCGCAAGATCTTGATGCTATGGCACAAAAGATAGCAACAGGCAGTGCAGCCGTTGAAACCTACGGTTCGTGGTATCTACCGGTAAAACTGACCGGAAGTATGTTGGCAAATCCGGCATCTTGTACAGCTGTGCTGAACTTTTTCCTGCTGGCACTTTGTACGCTTGTAATTCCTGCAGCTGTCATATTCTGTATGTCCGAGCTCTATGCGAAAAGTTTAGTCGGCTTTACTGAAAAAAAGGTAAAGCGGCTTGAAGCACAAGAAGTGTCGGGATATATTCAAAACAATATAAAATCGCTTCCGCCGCTTGTTTCGTACGTCAAGCGGGAATTTATTATGATGAATCGGAACCCGATGTATTTATTAAACGGTCCCTTTGTTATTGTTTTTATGCCTATTTTGATGATTGTCATTTTTGCCGCAAAAGGACTCAGCCTTCATTCGATACCGCCTGAAATCTTTGCCTTTATGAGCGGGAATGCAGGCTTTGTTGTTGCAGGTCTTGCATCGGGCTTTTTGGGTTCAATGAGTAATATTGCCGACACTGCGCTTTCCCGCGATGCAAAGTTTATTCCGATGATAAAAAGTCTTCCGGTGGATATGCGTAAGTTTATGTATGCAAAATTCATTCATGCGATGATATTTGTCATGGTAGCGACTGTTATCTGCGTCGGCTTTACGGCTTACCTTTTTAAGTTTACGGTGGTACAGATTATCTTGTCGGTACTCACCGCGCTTGCAATTTCCGCACTGCTTAATTTGATTGCACTCTTTTTAGATACCGTACGCCCGAAACTCCACTGGGACAATCCGATTGCGGCAATGAAGCAAAACGGCAATGTGGCGTTTGTTATGCTCTTTAATTTTATCATCATGGGGCTTTCCGCTCTTTTGTTGTATTTTGCGTGGGATGCAGCTGCGTGGCTTTTGGCGGTTTATTTTATCCTGATTCCTGCTGCAATTTTTTCCGTACTGATAAAACCGTACGGTATGTATGCGGAAAGAAAACTAAACGAGTTGGAAGTGTAACGCAAACGCTTTCCGGAAAATTAAAACGTTTTTCGGAAAGCACTTAAGGAGGCACTGATTAATTCAATCGAGAATTAATCAGTGCCCACATTTAAAATCTATTGTTTCGTAAATGTTCAGAATCTACATTATTATACTGAACATTGAGAAACAATAAGGAAACGCTGTTAAACGGCGTCAAGCCTTTAATCAGTGTTTCCTTAAGGAGGCACTGATTAATTCAATCGAAAATTAATGAGCGGGCTCTCTTTAACCCAACGTTTAACTTATTAAACAACCGAGTTTTGAAAAGTAGAATAAGCCGGATATTTTTGAAAACATCGCATTTTAAAAATACACGTTTCTAAATACTTCCGCCGGTTTTCAGCTTTGTTTTAATCGGAGAAATTTCCAAAATCTTTTGTTCGAGTTCATTGAGCTGCGACGCAATGCGTGCATCAATCGCTCCGAAGTCCGTATCAATGATACAGCCACCCGGATCAACCGTTGAATCTTCAACAACGGTGATGTTGCTGACATTTTCAGCCGCACTCAAAAAGTTTTTCGTATGCTCGGTTGTAAGCGCCAAATCCGCAAGATTAACGTGAATAGTAACGTCTCCTCTCCCCTTCACTTTTCGCAAAGCATGCACGATATTTGAAACCACAACATTGCGTTGATTTTCGGAAATCACCTTAACCACTTTTCGTGTCATCAACAGTACGAGATCAATAATCTGCTGTTCCGTTTCCGAAAGAATCGCTTCGCGTCTATCAAGCGTTTTATTGATAATAACATGCATGCGATCAATCAGACGCTCAACTTCCAATTCGCCTTCTTTATATCCGTCTTCACGACCTTTGTTAAAACCTTCGTCATATCCTTCTTTGAGTTTTGCATCGCGATCGGATTCCGCTTCCGCAACAATGGCGTGAGCTTTTTTTTCAGCGTCGCTGATAATTTTATTGGCGTTATCTACCGCCTTTTGGTTGATAACCTGAGCATCATCGGTTTGCTTTTTCACTTCATCAAAAGCGACTTTTTCCGCATCTTTAACGATTTTTTCCGCTTCTGCTTTTGCTTGCGCAAGGAGTTCCTGTTTTTCCGTTTCAAAGTTTTTTTTGAACGTTTCCGCTTCCCGTTTCAAATCATCAATTGTCGGACCGGTATACGAACCGCCTGTTTCTTCCACTTCAATAATCTCTTCTTCCGGTGCGAAATCTTTCGTCAGTGAAAGCTCATAAATTTGAACTTCCGGCTTCGTTTCAAAATTTTTGTAAATGCTCTTTGCCATAAATCAACTCCTTAAAACGCATCACCTATTTTCATTATCGACCGCCGATGCGGGTCGATCTGATGTATTCCATTTTCCCTTGCAGGCTCACACTCCAAAATTGTTATACCAAATAAACGACTTTTCGCGCTCTACATAAATCTTGAAAAAGAATCAGCGCTAAAATTTTTTTATTTCTTCATTTGAAAAAATAATAATGTCTTCAAAACGAAAAGATCTGCCGTTTATTTTATCGTTCATCTTTCATTTCTCAAATAAAAACTTGAAAACGCCTGAATCATTTGCGAGCCAAAATTAAACTATTACACCAGTTCGTCCTCTTCCGAACGTGCGATAACAATCTCGCCCTTGTCTTCCAAGTGCCGAATAATTGAAACAATTTTTTGTTGGGCTTCTTCAACGTCTTTAATTCGTATCGGTCCCATGTATTCCATTTCTTCACGCAGCATCGTTCCCGCACGCTTTGACATGTTCCTGAATATTTTATCCTGCACTTCCGTGTCAACTTGCTTCAACGCTTTTGAAAGGTCTTCCGTATTCACTTCACGCAATACTTTTCCGATATCGCGGTCGGAAAGCATAACGATGTCTTCGAATATAAACATCTTCTTTTTGATTTCTTCCGCCAAATCCGGATCTTCATCTTCCAGTGACTCAATGATTGATTTTTCGGAAGCTCTATCAACAAGGTTCAAAATTTCAACAATGCTGTCGACACCACCTGCACTCGTGTAGTCTTCGTTTGAAACCGTTGAAAGCTTTTTCTCCAATACGCGTTCAACTTCACGCAAAACTTCCGGGGTTGTTCTGTCCATCGTTGCAATACGGCGGGCAACATCACTTTGGATTTCCGGCGGCAAGTTTTGCAAAATCGTTGACGCCTTCGGCGGTTCAAGATACGCCAGTATCAAAGCAATCGTTTGCGGATGCTCTTGTTGAATAAAGTTCAATAAGTGCTCCGGTTCCGTTCGGCGAATAAAATCAAACGGACGAACCTGCAATGAACTCGTTAAACGGTTGATTATTTCAATAGCCTTTTGACTGCCGAACGATTTTTCCAAAAGCTCGCGAGCATAATCAATACCGCCGGTTGTGATAAAGTTCTGCGCCGCCATCAAATCTTGGAATTCTTGTAAAACCTGATCTTTTAATTCCGGCTCGATCGTTTCCAAGCGAGCAATTTCGAATGTTAATTTTTCCACTTCGTCTTCACGGAGCTGTTCCATAACTTTTGCAGAAATTTCAGAACCGACCGATACCAAAAATATTGCAGCTTTTTGTCTTCCGTTCAGCGACTTAATGTCCTTTCCTTTTTTTCCGCTCTTCTCTTTTATCGGAGTTACCGCCATACTATTCCTCCATCAACCAAGTCCGAATTAACATTGCCACATCTTCCGGATGTTCACGCGAAAGATTGATTGCATTTTCCTGCAACTCCATGCGGTGCCGCTCTTCAGCGGTGATGCTGACGACTTTGCCCTGATCCGCTTCCCACATTGCTTGTTGGCGTTCGAGCTGCGCTTTCCGCAAAGCTTCTTCTTCGCGTAACCGTTTTCGCCTTTCAAGTTCGCGGGTGACAATACGGTACAAAATTAAAATAAACAATATCACCGCAATAGCCGCAAGTGAAATTAAAATAATCGTACGACGCTGTATATCGGCAAAATAATCCTGATCCTCTTTTTCAAATTGGCTCGTTCGGTCAATCCGGATATTGGTAACGGTTACCGAATCTTTTCTCGTTGCATCATACCCGATTGCGTCCCGCACAATCTTTTCCGTATCACGAAGTTCATCTTCCGTAAGCGGAATATACTCTCGCTCAATTTTACCGTTGCTGACAATATAGTTACCTTTTTCGTCTTTTTTCTTTTGCCACAATCCGTCGATGTTTACGGAAACGGTTCTGCGTCCCAGTTCCGGACTGATAACTTCAGAAGTGTTCCGCTCGCCAATTGCCTGTTCGGTTTTTACAATCGTCTGCGTTGAAAGACCGGCAAGGTTTGTCGTGTCTTTGTATGCAGGCGGAGTTTGTCCTTCAGTACCTGCAGGACCTTGCGGATCTAAAGCGGTTCCCTGCCACGTAGTTGAAGCCGTTTCCGAAGAACGAGTTACCGAGTCAAAAATTTCCGAATCATCATATATCGTATCGGGGTTATCAGGCTTCCGTACAAACGGCAAATATTCTTTTGTGGTCGATGAGCGTTCAGACATATTCATCTCGATTTTTATATTTAAATCGCGTACCCTGTCCATACCGAAAATATTTTGCAAAGGTGCAATAATACGAGCTTCATATTGTGCTTCATACCGTTGAATCATCTTTTGCTGCTTATCGGTTGCACTCAATCGATCAAAGTCAGCCATTATAGCAAAATCATTTAACACATTTCCTTTGCTGTCTGTAATGGTAATATTGTCATCGGTTAAACCTTCAACCGCAAACTTAACCAGCTTTTGAATTCCTTCAATTTTTTTTCGATTCGTCGGTAAATCGCTTCCCGGTTTTTGAAAAAGAATAACACTTGCCGTTACCGGTTTTTGATCCGCTTTGAATAACTTATTTTCCGGCATCACAATCGATAAACTCGCATCATCAACATCATCGAGCGCTTTAATGTGCTGCGTCACTTCTTTTATAATCGCACGGCGCAAATTTACATTCCGCTCAAAGTCAGTGATTGACCATTTATCAACGTTGAAAAAATCCCACGGATTGGTACCGGTCGGAATTAAATCTTCGCGAATTAAAATTGAACGCATACGCCGTGCCGTTTCTTCATCGTTGACATAGAGTTTACCGTCGTCTGAAAAATCGGAGCGAACATTTTCTTCATTTAAACGAAGTTGAATCCTATCCCGCGTTTGCACATCGGTAATCGGTACATCCAAAACCGGAACCAATGACGGACGCGCGGAAAACCGCACCAATAAAACAATAACAATCAGAACGGCAATAATACTTCCGATTAAAATACCTTTTTGTATTGCTGACCATTTTTTCCAAGTTCCTTTAATCTTGTCAAAAAAACTTTTTGCCTTTTCGTTCATATTCATCCCCCTCAATATAGAACGCTCTTGTATTCGGGTGAGATTGTCGAATAAAAATTCTTCATCCTTTCAATCTCAACCCCGCACTTATCGCGTAATACTGATATCGTTCCAAGCTTTGATAACTCGGTCGATAACCGTTGTTGCCAAACTCAATGAAAGACTTGCTTTACTCATTGCAATCGTTATATCATGCGGGTCAACCGACTCAGGATCAACGATTTGCTGTACACTCAATTCTTCCGGTTTTAACTGCAATTTGTTTAATTCATCAAACGTTTTTAAAAGCGTTTGCTCAAAACTGTTTCCGACTTTATTCGTTGCAAGGTCAACAGCTTCCGTTGAGCTTTCCATTGTTCGGCGCATGCTGTCAACGGTAACACTTCCGATTGAAGGCATCTTCATCGTTGTCGGTACATACGCTACATTTGCGGTGTTTGTAAATAACATATTCTTCCCCTATCCTTTTATTTTGCAATATTTAAAGCCGATTCAAACATGCTCTTCGCACCTTGAATAACGGACGAATTTGCTTCGTACGCACGGGACGCAGCAATCAAGTCAACCATTTCCGTAACAATATTCACGTTGGGCATTTCAACATAGCCTTCCATCGGACCGGATGTAATTGCATCGGGATGAGTCGGATCGTACACGAACTTTCCTTCGGTTCGATCTTTTTGGATTTCCAAAACGCGTACACCGGTACCGACGCCCTTATCTAAGTTCTCCGGTACAAATGGCGTGCGAAATGTCAATCCGCCGTTTCTTTCCGCAATGATGACGCGGCTCCGTTTAAACGCACCGCCGTCTTGTGTCCGTGTTGTCGATGCGTTTGCAATGTTATCCGAAATAACATCGCCGCGTGTCCGTTCAACGCTCATCCCCGTTGCCGCAATATTAATACTCGTAAAAAGACCCATACTCTATTCTCCTCTTTTCTCTTGCTAGCGTAATACCGATTTCACTTGCGCAAACTCAAACGTAACTAATTGCGTCATCAACTGATATTGCATTTGCGTTTTCAAAATGAGCATCGCTTCTTCTTCCGCATCGACGTTGTTTCCGTTCGGTTTAACCGTACTCCAATAATCAACCACACGTTGCGGTTCAACCGTCCGGTAATCGATATATGATTCTTTACCTTTGTTTTTACCGACAAATGATTTACTCGGATATTTTTCCGAATCGAGTGCCCGTTTTAATTCCGATTCAAAGTTCACCTCGGTACGCTTAAAATTCGGAACTTCCGAATTTGCTAAGTTGTTGGAGCTCACCGAATACCGTAAAGCCGAAACATCCAATGCTCGGTGTAATAAATCGATTGTTTTTGTAAAACTTGATAAACTCATATAATCCTCACAATCCTATTTTCGGCATATCAAAAAAAGCCTTTATCGTTTTTTATTCAAAACCGAAATAATTCTTTCTATAATATATACCGACTTAAATCCTGATTGTGGACGATTTCTTTTAACCGCTCATCAACGTAAGCATCATCAATCGTTATCGTTTGATTTTCATAATCATCGGCTTTAAACGAAATATCTTCGACAACCAATTCCATCAAAGTATGTAAACGGCGCGCTCCGATATTTTCAACCGTGGAGTTCACCTGCCGCGCAAGCGTACTGATTCGTTCAATCGCCGAATCGGTAAATTCTATGGTGACGCCTTCCGTACTCATCAGCGCCTTATACTGCATCGTTAACGAGTTTTTCGGTTCAACTAAAATGCGCTTAAAATCTTCGGCAGTCAGCGATTCCAACTCAACCCGTAACGGAAAACGTCCCTGAAATTCAGGGATCAAATCGCTCGGCTTTGAAATATTAAACGCTCCGGCGGCGATAAACAAAATATGAGTCGTATCAATCACGCCGTACTTTGTCGAAACTTGCGAGCCTTCCACAATCGGCAAAATATCCCGCTGTACGCCTTCACGCGAAATATCAGGTCCACCATCGCCTCTTCCCGACTTTCCGGCAACCTTATCGATTTCATCGATAAATACAATGCCTAACTGTTCTACGCGGTTTTTTGCAATCGCTGCGACCGATTCGCGGTCAACAAAACGATCGAGGTTATTTGCCAGTAAAATTTCTTTTGCTTGCTTGACGGTAACGCGACGTTTTTTCGATTTGCCGCCTGAAAACAATTCCTGCATTTTTCCCATCGTCGCTTCCGCAATGTCTTCCATATTGCCCGAGCCTAAAATAAACTCAATGTCGGGAGCTTGACTGGCTGCGTCAATTTCAACGGTACGTTCATCCAACGCGCCCGCCCGTAACATCGCACGCAGTTTTTCGCGGGTGTCTTCATTCGAGTCGGTTGCAACGTCGTTTGCACTTTCCGTTTTGTTTTCTATCTGCATACTCGGAATGAGAATGCCGCCGCTGCGCTTTTTACTGCCGGGCAACAGTAAATCCAAAATTTCTTCTTCGGTTGCCTTTTCCGCTTTTTCTTTGATGTCTTCCTGCATTTCCGATTTTACCATCGCGTAGCCGACATTCATCAAATCCCGCACAATCGATTCAACATCACGACCGACATAGCCGACTTCCGTATACTTTGTCGCTTCAACTTTGATAAACGGTGCGTTTGAAAGTTTTGCAAGGCGTCGTGCAATTTCCGTTTTACCGCAACCGGTCGGTCCTATCATCAAAATATTTTTAGGTGCAATTTCGTTGCGGACTTCTTCGGAGAGTTTCATACGCCGATTCCGATTTCGCATTGCAATCGCAACCGCTTTTTTTGCTTTTTCCTGTCCGATAATATAATGGTCAAGTTCTGCGACAATTTGCCGAGGGGTTAAATCAATTACTTCTTTTTTCATTTATAATTCCTCTACTGTAAAAGTATTATTGGTGTAAATGCAAATTTTACTTGCAATCTCCAAACTTTTTTTCACAATGTCCACGGCCGATAAATCCGTGTTGCGCAATAACGCCAATGCGCTTGCGTAGGCATAGTTACCGCCTGATCCGATGGCAATGGCATCTTCTTCCGGTTCAATCACATCACCGTTGCCTGAAATTAAAAGAATATTGTTTTTATCGGCAACGAGCAAAAGCGCCTCCAAGTTTTTTAGCATTTTATTAGTGCGCCACTCTTTTGCAAGCTCAACCGCCGAACGAGTAATGTCTCCCGAGTACTCGCTCACTTTTTTTTCAAACAGCTCCAGCAACGTAAACGCATCCGCAGTACTTCCGGCAAAACCAGTAATAATTTTATCATTAAAAATTTTACGCACCTTTTTGGTGTTTCCTTTCATAACGGTTTCGCCCATCGTAACCTGTCCGTCGCCTGCCATGGCAACTTTTCCGTTCCGTCTCACGGCTAAAATCGTGGTACTTCTTGTTTTCATTTTCTCTCCTCGTGTACGATCGCACCGTGCGGATGCGAAGCGTGGTATAAATTTTGTAATTGTTCCGATGTTACGTGCGTGTATTTTTGCGTCGTTGAAATACTCGCATGACCTAAAAGCTCCTGCACAATCCGAATATCCAGCCCCTTTGCAACCAGCATAGAAGCAAAACTGTGCCGGAATGTGTGCGGTGTAATTTTTTTATAACTGCCGGTTGATTCAACATAGCGCCCGATAATATATTCCACACCGCGCGCCGTAAGTCTGCCGCCC
>CALDWC010000126.1 GCA_937923945.1 uncultured Treponema sp. | reverse complement strand
TAGATTTTAAAGGTGGGCACTGATTAATTCTCGATTGAATTAATCAGTGCCTCCTCAAGCTAAATTCTATGGCGCGCATTCCGCTCAACATGATCAAGAACAGCTTGACACAACGGTTTCTTGCTTAAACCTACGGCACGTATTCGCACGCCATGATCAGACCCAGCTTGACACAACGGCTTTCCCCGCCGCTAACCGCTATTTTGCGTTCATAACAAACACGCCGTTCCACCCCGCTTTCGGCGGACTGATTTGATAGCGCATAATGCGGCGTAAAAAAACTTTCGAAGGCACATCATTAAATGTTTCAACGCAGGCGGTAAAGTACTTTTCCGCCATACTCCAGTTTTTATTGCGGTAATACGCCAGCCCCGTTTCAAATATTTTTTTCAATTCGATTAATTTCTCCGCCGGAAATTTTTCACTCGGCTGCAAGAGTTCATAAATCCGTACCGCTTCCGTTTTTCCTTTCACCGCAATAAAATCCAACTCGCGGCAAATAAAATCTTTATTCAAACTTTTATACACAGCTTCGGAAATGATACATTTGGAGCCGTACTCCTTATTTACCCCTTCGAGCCGTGCGGCAAGATTTACCGTATCCCCGATTGACGTATAATCTTTTCGCGTTTTTGAGCCGACCGGACCGAATACCACTTTTCCGGAATTGATGCCGATTCCGATCGAAACCGTCTCCTTTCCCGCTTTAATCGCTTCCAGCTGAGCTTGCCGCATTGCGGTGCGGAGTTCAAGGGCGGCTTTGCATGCGTTAATTTCTTTTTTCGGTCCCGAAAAAAACGCCATGACTTCATCACCGACATACTTATCAATATCGCCACCGTTGTTAAATATTATTTTGGTTTCCAAATCAAGATAATAGTTTAACATCGCGGTAACGTCTTTTGCTTCCATGTCTTCACACAAGGTGGTAAACCCGCGAATATCGGTAAACAAAAAGCACAAATCGCGTAGGTAACTTTTATGTGCGACATTTTTTTCCGCATTCCGCAAAGTATGAAACGAAATGTACGGCAAAATACCGCGTACCAGCGATACGATTTTTTTTATTTCAAGCGAAAGCGTTTTTATTTCATCGTTCGTTTTAATTTCTTCATTAAAAACGAGCTGCTCCGCATCAACTTCAGCATTACCTGAAATCATATCGTTAAAAATATTGGTTGTTTTGCGGATGCTGCCCGTCAATACGATAATCGGTTTAGCGATAAAATCAGCGAGGAACATTGTCAGCAAAACGGAAATATAAATAAAGAGCGCGGAAATCGCAAACATAAAAACTTTTACTTGAAAATACGGACGTTCCAAAATTTCCGTTATATAGGAAACAACGGAAAAGCCGATGAGCCGCTGTCCATCTTTCCGTTGAAAAATAATCGGATACACATACAAACTGGTTCCGTTTTCTCTGTAATGCGGCGTATCCCGTTTTGTTTCATCATTAAATTGCGCAATGTACGTAAATGCCTCCGTAGCGGTAATGCGTTTTTCCGCATCGGGAATCTGCCGTAACGAATCGGTTGCCGTAGTATATGCAAAAACATTAAACGACGGAAGATCATGCGGAGATCGAATATTTTCGAGATACACCGGTTCTTTAGTATCGGTGATAATAATATCAACCCGTTTACAGGGAAGCGGCGACGAATCATTCGTCTTTTTGATTCCTTCCAAAAAGGAACTTATTTTTGCATGCAGTCCGTCGGAAAAATAGTAAATTGCCGCAACTTGCTCCGCTTGATTACTCCCCGTTGTATTGATATTTTGTGTCAAAAGAGACGCATAATTTTTTAAATTGCTGTATACAAAAACGGAAAGGATAACAACAATAGTCAGGAGAAAAACAACGGTGATTTTCGTTTTTATATGCGTTTTACGGTTTCGATGTTTCAAGTTTGCAATATACTTTCGCGTCATTTTTTCAAGTCTGACGTATTCCGGAGAATCTTTTTCCAGTTTTTCCTGTCGCATCTTTAAACGCTCAATCGCTTTATTGTTTGCAGCAATTTCTTCCTTTTCCTGCTCAAGCAAAATTGTATTATATTCGACATACGTTTCATCCCGTCGGGCGCGAAATATAATACCGATCGCAATCAAAAAAATATGAAAACTCAATGCGACAAAAAATGCAATGTACACGAGCGGACTCAGTGCATAAAACCATCGAGGCGTATTTGCAAAAACAATCATTGCCGAAACGGAAACGACAAGGTAGCAGGTAACGGTAAAAAGCACACCTCCGTATACGAGCGCATTATGTATTTTTTCCACAAAAAGAGATACCGCAACCAAAATAAATGCGAGCGGTAACAGCCAAAGCGAAAACATACTCAGATAAAAAAAAGAAAGCTCCGGTTTTATCGCTCCGGAAAACACTACGGTAAACGGAAACACTAATTTTGATGATGTACTTTTGTTTACTAAATCCATTTTATCCATGCTGAATGGAAAAATCATTAAAATCAGTAAAGCAGCCAGTGAAAATATTTTTATCAATTCAAGTGAAACGGCAAGTTTACTACATTGCTTTTTTATCCGATCCAGCGTACGTACACCCATAATTCCCCCACGTTTTAATTATGTCGGTATTATAGCATATATGTGATATTTTTACTAGCATAAAATAAGGATACCACAACGAAAATAAAAACTAAAACGGTCGGCAGTATCATTCACATCAAGTCTCACTTGCAATAATTTTCTCGTACAATGCAATATGGGCATTGAGCACATCATCAGCGTTAAAGTTTTTTCGGATATGTTCTATTGCATTATGAGAAAGTTCCGCTGCATTTTCAAGGCAGTAATTTATTCCTTGAGCAAAATCATTTGTATCAAAGCACGGCGCAAGGTAGCCCGTTTTTTTATGCTGAACTATATCGCTATTGCCGCCGGTGTCAAATGCAACGCAAGGGATCCCTGCAGCGTGCGGTTCCAAAAGTCCATACGGGAGATTTTCAATGCGTGAAGGAAACAGCAGTACATCGGCGGCGTTGTACGCAAGATTCATCAAATGCGGATTTTGAATAAAGCCGGTGAACACCGTTTGCACATTCGGCAATCGTTTTTTTATTTCCGTTGATATGTTTCCGGTCATCAGCAAAATAAAATCATCCACACTATGCGTATTAAAAAAAACATTCAATGCATCGATAAGCAAACCGCTTCCCTTCATATCGGTTGTTGGATCGCCAAAATACGGCGTTGAAAACATCAGAACTTTTTTACCGTTCTCAATTCCGAAAATACTTTTTGCCGTTGCTTTATCAAGCGGATGAAAACACTCCGCATTTAAAATATTCGGGATATGGCTTACCGTTGAATGAGTCAAGTGCTTAAAAATAAAACTATCGTTACAAATTTGACTTTGCCATTTACTCGGTCCGATAAACTGTATCGGCTGTGTATAAAACTTTTTGCGTTTGTTAAAAATCCACTTATTTATGTCAAATCCTTGTTCCCAATTCGGTCTATTCTTTTTTGTATAAGCTTCGATATAGCGCTTGTCATTTTTGTTTTTAGGATGATGCTCTGCACCGCAAACTGCCCAGCTATCGTGCATAGTCCAACAAAGCGGCTTTTTTATTTTGCCGATATCTCGTATGGAAAGAGTGTTTCCTGCAATCCAGTGTAAATGTACCACATCATAATCGCTTCTGTTGATAAAATTTACATCCGCACGCGTATATAAATTAAGCGAATGTAAAATACCGTTTTCGGTTTTAAAATGCTTGAACAAAAATCGTTCAAAATAACGGGCGAGCTTTTGGCGCACCTTTACAAAAAATGTCCGTTTCCGACTTATGCAAAAGATCGCGTCGTCTTCACTTTGCTTTTCGATAACCGCAAAATCAACATCAAGCCCTTTTGCTTTTAATCCATTATAAAGCCGAAGCGGTGCAATCGCTCCGCCGCCTCCCCCGTCCGTAAAATTAATGATTAGGATTTTCATTTTTCTACTCCTTGCAACGCGGCTTCGACCTTTGCTGCTTCGTATTTCAATTTTGTTACTTCGTCCATAATACTACTCCTTCCCTCTTGCCTTTTTTTACGATGAGGCGTTCGTCCGCAGCGTTGGCAGTCAATAAATCAATCCGCTGTTCACCGAGACGCAGCTGCATATCGGTGAGTGCATGTATTTTTTTTATAAATGTGTCATCATCGGAAGTGATCAGCAACACATCGATATCGCCGCCTCGCTTGCTGTCATCAATGCGGGATCCGAAAAGAATAATTTTTTCAACCTCATTAAAATTTTTTCCTATTGAAGTAATAATTACCTCTTTTTCAAATTCACTTATCCGCATACATGGTTCCTTCTTTATGACGATCGCTTTATCAAGGAGATCAAGCGCCTCATGCCGAAAAACGATGATATCACGCTTCCAAGTATTTCAAGTATTCAACAACTGCATGCTCCAGCTTAAACTGCTCGAAATGTTTCGGAAGCGTTGTTACTTTTGTATTTTTAATGTACAAGCCAGATGACTAAAATGGACATCAAGTTTGTAAAATCGTTTTAATAATGTACGCATCTGTTTTTAGTTAACGGTCACACGGATTATGGAACAGCTCTATTTTACCTATCACTCATCCTCTCCACTCATTCACCGCAGCAATCACATAATCCGCTTCAGCATCGGTCATTACGGGACTTATCGGCAAACTGACAACTTCACGGTGAATTTGTTCGCTTATCGGAAGCGAAAGTATGCGGTACTCCGAATACGCCCCTTGTTTATGCGGCGGCGTCGGATAATGAATATTTGTTTGAACGCCACGGCTGTTTAAATATTCGATAAAAGCTTTTCGGTTTTGTACCCGCACACAAAAAATATGCCATACATGTTCTTCCCTGTTAGGTGGAAACTCCGGCGGTACAACAAGCGGATTTTTTATATTCGCGATGTACCGCTGTGCAATGCAGCGCCGCCGCTCATTGTCGATGTCAAGACGTGGCAATTTACAGGAAAGCACGGCGGCTTGTATTTCGTCAAGACGAGAATTAATGCCTTTGTATTCATGCACATATTTTTCTGCCGAACCGTAATTAGCGAGCTTTCGTACAATGCTTGCAAGTCCATCATCATTAGTAGTCACACAGCCGCCGTCACCGAGACAGCCTATATTTTTACCCGGATAAAAACTGAACCCCGCAGCGTCACCGAGCGAACCGGCTCGTTTCCCTTTATACTTTGCACCGTGAGCTTGGGCTGCGTCCTCAATAATTTTTAAGTTGTGTTTGTGTGCAATAAGGTTGAGAGCGTCCATATCACACACGCGTCCGTACAAATGCACCGGCATAATCGCTTTCGTTTTACCCGTTATTTTTTCTTCAATCTTTTGAACATCAATCAAATAAGAGGAAATATCCGGCTCGACTAATACCGGTACCAAACCTTCCGCCGTGATTGCAAGTATCGTTGCAATAAAAGTATTTGCCGGAATAATAACTTCATCGCCGGTGTTCATAGAGCCTAAAATTTTATAGGCTTGTAAAATGAGCCGAAGTGCATCCAAACCGTTACCGACACCGATACAATGTGTAACTCCGCAAAATTCCGAAAACTCTTTTTCAAAACGAGCACATGCTTCGCCGTGAATATACCAGCCTCGTTTTATTACTTCATTGACGCGGCGTGAAAGTTCCGGTTCAAAACTTTCGGTAATTTTTTTCAAAGGTAAAAAATCGATATTCATTTTTGCTCCCTGCCTATATAATTTTTTTCAAGCCACTGCATATACTCGCCTGAAATAATGTTATCGATCCATGCTTGATGTTGTAAATACCAGTCAACCGTTCGCTCAAGTCCTTCGTCAAAATTGATGTGCGGCTGCCAACGGAGTTCCCGTTTTATTTTTGCCGGATCAATCGCATACCGTCTATCGTGTCCGGGTCTATCCGTAATATGCGAAATTGTTTTAAGCACTTCGCTTTCATCAAGTGAACATTTTTTTGAAACGATAGCAATGAGTTTTTTCAAAAGCGCAATGTTCGACCATTCGTTTTCGGCTCCGATGTTATAGGTTTCTCCCAGCCTGCCTTCGTGCAAAATTTTATACACTGCAGCATTGTGATCATCAACATAAATCCAATCGCGAATCTGCAAACCGTCACCGTATACGGGCAATGATTTTCCGGCTTTGATATTCATAATCATAAGCGGAATTAATTTTTCGGGAAATTGATACGGACCGTAATTATTTGAACAGTTGGAAATCGTTACCGGCAAGTTATACGTGCTGTGGTATGCTTTTACCAAGTGATCGCTTGCCGCCTTACTTGCGGAATACGGAGAGCGCGGATTATAGGCTGTACTTTCGGTAAAAGAACCGGTCGCCCCGAGAGCACCGTACACTTCGTCGGTACTGATGTGATGAAATAAATAACCGGACATATCGGAATCATGCGACCAAGCATCCAACGCTGCGGATAAAAGTATTTGCGTGCCGATAACATTTGTTTGTAAGAAAACTTCCGGTTCCAATATCGAACGGTCAACATGACTTTCTGCTGCAAAATGTATAACCGTATCAATAGCATATTTTTCAAAAATATTTTTTACCAAAGTTTTATCGCAAATAGTACCATGCACAAAAATATAGCGCGCTGAAAACTTTTCCTGAATATCGGCAAGGTTTGAAATATTACCGGCATATGTTAACGCATCCAAGTTTACAATACGGCCGGCAAAGTGTTCCGTTTCAAAAAGATATCGAATAAAATTTGAACCGATAAAACCGGCACCGCCCGTTACCAAAATATTTTTTAATTTACGCATTTTTTAATCTCTTCCATCAAATCGCAGTGTTTCCGCAATATATTTTAAATATGCTCCATAGTCATTTTTATATCGGCTCGCTGTCTGTAACAATTCTTCTTTTGTAATCCATTTTTTTAAGTACGCAATTTCTTCGATACAAGAAACATACAAGCCCTGCCGTTTTTGAATTGTCGCAATAAAGTTTGACGCTTCCAAAAGACCGTCCGGCGTTCCCGTATCAAGCCATGCCATACCGCGCCCCAAGCGTTCTACTTTCAAGCGACCTTCTGCAAGGTATGCATTATTCACCGATGTAATTTCAATTTCACCGCGGGCTGAAGGCGTCACGGCTTTTGCTTTTTTTATAACATCATTGCCGTAAAAATACAAGCCCGGAATTGCATAATTCGATTTCGGTTTTTTCGGTTTTTCTTCAATCGATAAAACTTTTCCGTCATCGGAAAATTCGACGACGCCGTACGCGGTCGGGTCCTTTACATAATAACCGAAAATAACTGCGGTGCTTTTTTTTGAAACGCTTTCTTTCGCACTTTTCAAAAAAGGCGTAAAACCCCGTCCGTAAAAAATATTGTCGCCCAAAACAAGCGCCACCGAATCTTGCCCGATAAATTTTTCGCCGAGAATAAATGCGTCCGCAAGTCCGCGCGGTTTTTCCTGCGCTGCGTATGAAAACCGCATGCCAAGCTGTTCACCGGTTTTTAAAAGCTCTTGAAAAAGCGGCAGATCACGCGGCGTCGAAATAATAAGTACTTCCCGAATTCCTGCAAGCATTAAAACCGAAAGCGGATAATAAATCATCGGCTTATCGTACAGCGGCAAAATTTGTTTTGACACCGCCTGCGTTATCGGATACAGCCTTGTCCCAGCTCCTCCGGCTAAAATAATTCCTTTCATCGTGCGTATATACTCCTCATATATTTCGTAAGTTTTTTCATATCTGATTATTCCCACATAATATTTTTTAATACGATCGCATGAAGGTTTAAAATATCCTGTCCGGTATATTCGTTTATATTTTTTGCAGTCTCCACAGGTAATCGACGGAAGCTATCAAGCTTTTTCTTTTTACGGTCTCTTTGTTCGAGTAAATCATAATCGATTCCGTCATGCAGCCTTTCCATAGCGTTTGATACCTCTCAAAAATTACGTTTCCTATTATACCCTTATTTCCTGTAAATTACAATTCCGTGGTTCATCAATGCGTTTGATAAAATTGTCATGGGTTAATTGCGAATACAAAACAAAATTAAAAAAATACGGAATAACCGTTCCATCTTCCAATTCCGATTCGAACGCAGATGCGGTAAAAGGCGTTACCCTTTCTCCTTTTAATGCAGTATCAATTTCGCAAGCTATTCTATAAGTACCGCTTGCCGAAAAGCATTTTTTTTCGTTTCGTACTTTCGCATAGTCTTGTGCTTCAAGATAATCTTTGAGTGTTTACCATGCGGCATGTTTTATGGTGTTTTAATGAGCGGGGATTTTCCTAGACATCGCTACACCGTGCTTGAAACACGACAAAGGCTTTTTCAAAATTTTGAAACCGTTGCTTCCGGCGTTTATTAGTATGTATTACCACTCCTTGTAAAAACTTTTATTAACGGAATAGGTGCTGCCGAAAGCTTCTTTGCTGCTTAAAAGACCTTCATTCAAAACAGTTCCCTGCTGCTCGGTTGCAATACCCCATGAAATTTTTTTATAACCGCTCTCTTTTGCATGGAGTATCATTGAATAGTACATAAAGCTCATCGGACTTAATTTTGCCAAGTTTTCATCGGCACAAAGGTATTGCGTGTGTAAAGTTTTTGTATTCGGAAAATAGAATACAACTGCGCCCGAAACTATTTTGTTTTCTCTATCATCACAGGCAAAAAACTTTATATTGTTCGGAATATATTTTTCTTTCAGCGCAAGCAACTCTGCGACGGTATGAACGGGTTTCACATGATACTTCATTAGATTTTTTGAAATCAGCGCATGCATTTCTTTAATATCAAGCTGACCGTTGATTTCTTTAAACTGCAATCCGGCTTTTAAGCAATTATTTATATTTGTTCTTTTCCCTTGAGAAAAATTTGCAAGGACATTTTCATCGTAATGTGCAAAGTCGATATAGGTATTTAATTCCGCATACTCTTTGTATTGTTTATAATACAATAAATATTCCAACAAGTCCGGTTTTTCCGTACAAAAAATTTCAGGCGTAATTTTTAAATACAGTGCATTAAAATTATTTTCTTTTAGCACTTCTTCTATTTTCTCTATAATGTCCAAAAGAGATGACGCATTGTAATGCTTCTTATCAATAACAATACCGCCGTAGGTTGAACCCTTATGTGAAAAAAAAGTTTTTTTGCCGTCCGCTTCATGTTGCACGCAAGCCGGAACAACTGCAGCAAGATTACCCTTATCGTTAAACACTAATACCGAGCAATCTTCAAAGCGCTCAGCCGGATGATAGTTTAAAAAATTCCTGCTTTGCAAAAAAGTTCCGTTAATAGATTTGTGCAAAACAAAATCATTCCATAGCTTTTCATACTTTTCTTCGTACCATTGTATTGTCATTCAGCATTTCCTTTTACGCTTTCCAAAAATTCATTATAATCTCGAGTATATTCTTTTTCATCATAGTACATTGATGCAAGTACAACCAGCTTACAGTCTCCGGTAAAATCATACATTTCACGCCACATATTTTTTCCGATATACAATCCGATGTCAGGTCGATTAAGCACAATTTCTTCCCGCGTATTTCCGTCATCCAGAACGAATCGACATGAACCGTTCATTGCGATAATGAGCTGCTCCAAATGTTTGTGTGCGTGAAAGCCCCTCGCTTCATCGGAACTGGTATCAAAAATATAATACATACGTTTTATTTCAAACGGAATATCCTTTAATGCTTCAACGGCAATCAGTTTTCCGCGATCGTCGCCGTGTACTTTTAAATGCATCAACCGATAATTCATATCTTACCTCAAGCCGAAAAATCGTTTTACTATTTTTTTTACGGAATTAAAAAGCCGCTGCTTATGTGTCATTTTGCTTTTTGCACATAACTTATATAAATCGATATAGTCTTTATATTGAAAATCAAAGGTATCATTTTTAAAAACATTTTTATGTTTTTCCAGATAGGTAATCAAACGTTCAAATCCCCAAGAGATTAGAGCTTCATCGTTTTTCATACAAGTATCCGTCAAAAATTTTACTATGATTTCCTCCTCGCTGCAATGTTCAAACTGCGGAAACACTTTTTTCATGTCGGGATAGTTCAGTTCCAAAAAATTATCCAGCACCGTTTTTCTTTCAATTGCATAACAAATATGAAACCAACTTGTGTTCCCGCTTAGATTATTCGATGCCTCCGAAAATCGCCGATATAAAACAGTCGGTTCGGAAACAATACTTGTTTGTGCATGCATCAATACGCGTACATTTAAATCATAATCATGCATCATAATAAGGGCTGGATTAAATGGTGGAGTTTTTTCAAACAGTTTTTTATTAAAAGCGACACCTGGAGACGGGAGCTCATTTCCTACATAAAAAAGATGATTGAGTAATTTATATTTATCGGTACATGGGGGGGCAATATTGCGGTCTAAATACTTTCCGTTCTCATCAATGACTTTCAATCGCGTAAAGACCGTTTCAACTGATTTATCATTTTGAAATTCATTCATTATCAATGCAAGATGATTCGGAAGTAGCACATCATCGCTGGCAATGAGCGTAACATACTCGGTGTTTGCTTTTTCTATACCATCATTGAAAGTAGCACCCGGTCCCAAATTAGTTATATGCCTAAAATAACGAATCTTTTCCGAAAGATATTTTTGTACAACTTGCTCGGTGTTATCCGATGAACAGTCATCCACAATGACAATTTCCCAATCGGTATAAGTTTGGCGAAACACGCTTTCTATTGTCTGCTCAATGTACTCGGCTTTGTTATAAGTAGGAATTACAACGGTTATTTTTTCACTTATCATCTGCAACTATCCCGCAATCATTTAAATTCAATAATTTTATTTTTATTTTTCTTCTGATAGCGTTTTAGCTTTATAAGAGAGCGAATAAAATCAATAGGGAAAAAGAGCACACCGATTCCGATTTTAATAATTCCTTTAATGTATGATTTGATCCCTCTCCGATTTTTAAAAGTTCCTATGTTTTTGAAAAGCATCATAAACATAAACGCACCTTTTATATTTGAAAAAGGCAGCTTACCCGTTTTTTGAAAAATATAAACTTCTTTTCTGATACTTTCCAAAGATTTTATTTCAGTACTTTTTATTTCTGTAGCAGAAAAATTTCGCAACTGTTCTTGCGTGTATGGATAACAAAATTCAGGTAATTCTTTTTCTATTTTTTCAATATCACGCGCATACTTTGTATACTTTCTAAAAAGTTGTGTATTCGTTTTTGATTTTTCAGGAATAAAGACCTGACCTTTGCGAATATGCTGTTCATCAGAAAGGTTTAAAAAGTTTTTTATCTTTGCGATACTAGCATCATAATCATAAATCAAACTTTCAAATTGCAAATGTAAAATATTTTCTGAATTGTTTTGTTTTTGCATCTTTATACTGCGACGTCG
>CALDWC010000125.1 GCA_937923945.1 uncultured Treponema sp. | reverse complement strand
TGACCGCTGACGGCAGTTCCAACAATATCGACAAGTATGCTGCACGCAAATTCGACGCTTTGAAGGAATATGCCGTGCGCCATTCGGAAATCAAATGGGGCTTTGTCAGAGCGGTCGGCACACAGATTTATCTGTCCAATACGGAGTGGTCGGAGGATGTTACCAATCGGAATGTGTGGAAACCGATAGAAGTATTTATTTAATTGGTAGGTGCTGCATGGATAAAAACAATTCAAGCAATTTTAAAATTCTTATGAGGAAGGAGATTTATGCCATTTTAGATGGAGATGCTCAATTGGGTGAATATTCATTTGGTGATGATTCTTCAATAACCACAATATCAATGCCATATTTGACTGGCCCAAAATTGTGTGAGATTTCTACGCACTTTGGGCTGCCAACTAATTATTATCAATCTGATGAAAGACTCAGCCGCTGGAAATATCTTGAAAATTTATTTGAACATTGCGTCAAGTCTGGCCGATGCTCCGATCTGTTAGCATACCTTTTTGATAAGTCGCAATTTATAGAAAAACTTAAAGGGCATACTCCAAACGTTATTGATGCCGCGTACACGCATTTCATAAAAACAATAATTGATAGAATTAATGAGATAATGTGTTTTGGCGAACACGAACTTTCTGTTACTGGCAATAACTTTAGTATTAATAAGATAGGAACTTCAGTTGAATTACACGCTCCCCAAATAAAATCTGTAGATAGTGACTATATTAAAGATATATCATCAAGAGCGATGGAGGACATAAAACAAGGAAACTACGATAGTGCAATAACAAAATCACGTACTATACTTGAAGAAGTATTCTGCTTTGTCATAGAAAGAAAAAATATAACTCCATCTAAATCCGGTAATATTAAAGAACTGTATAAGCAAGTCAAAGATTTATATAGTATGCATGGCGATAAAAAAACTGATATACGAATAAATCAATTGCTGTCAGGCTTAGAAAGCATCCTCTCAGCCATTGCCGAAATGAGAAATAGAGATAGCGATTCTCATGGCGTCGGTTCTACGAGAATCAGCATCGATGAACACCACGCTCGATTATTTGTCAACTCAGCCATTGCTATGGCAGATTTTATTCTATCTGTAGAAAATAAGGCCAGCAAAAAGAATACTATTTCTAATATTGCAAGGCTGCAATAAAACACTCGCTTGATTTTTGCAACCTTACAGTTGGCTTAACCATCAGTTTATGAAACACTGAAAACTTAACCCGTAGTTTATGAAACTTCGTCATCAACAATCAGATTTGCACCCTCTCCCATAAAAGAGGGTGCATTGTATCAATCATAAGGTGATACTACAAATAAGGTAGTAGATTTTGATAGAAAGTCTACCGCTTTTTTTATTTGCCGAAATGCTTTGATTTCAAGGAATTTAAGCGTTTCAAGGTATAAAACGACCCGCCTCGGAGTCAGTTCCGGGACGGGTTTTTCTTGTTTTCGACATCCGGTGCAGACGGCTCTAAATGTAAAAGTTTGTTTTTTAGGTAAAGGTTTGCTTCGTGGGTAAAGGTCGACTTTATTTTATAAATATCTTTCCATGGACAATAAATGTTGAGGCAGTGGTGTTGATGTCAGGTGTTAAGGACTGGCATGCACAAAGGTCCGGTAATGTTGCGGTTTTTTGGAAATTGGGTATATATATCAAATATGGACGTTTAACTTCAGCACGAATTGCCGTGCCTCGTTAAACGGTCGACTTTTGCTATCGCAAAAGATCGCTTATTTATAGGTCCGCTTGTGCGGACGGAATTCATCAAGCCTCGCAAACTGATGTTTGCTCGTTTGATACCTTTTAAGGTCTTTTTGGTAAGTGTTTTTCCACACTCTTTTTTAAGTGCTTTAATTGTCTATAGTATAGCTTATTCACAAAAAAACAAATGCTTTTTATAAAATGAAAACTCTTGTGTTTTATAGTGGTCTTCCCTTTTGCATATCTCTAGTGTTTTTTTAAGTTTTATTTTTGTGTTCTAACAATTTATTTTGCTTGGTTTAAAAAAATATATATTTTGTGAACTTTTAATTTTTTTCCTTGAGAAGAAGCGGACAATATAAAATAACACTTGATAAATAATAAAAAGAATAGTACAATTTTACTGTAGGATAGTTTAATATCTGTACGTTTTTTCATACGAGGAGGATAAGTTTATGAAAAAAAATTAGCATTACTTTTTTGGACTTTGGTTTGTTTTAGTACATTTTCGTGTATTGGCGGGCTAACGAAAAGAATTACTTGAAACAGCTGGTTTTACAAACGAAGCAAAACTAAAAAACGAACTGGGAGAGAACCATGATGCTTCGTATTACTCAATCGTTTTATAATTTATAATAAGCCGGA
Organism: uncultured Treponema sp.; assembly: GCA_937923945.1. Lineage (GTDB taxonomy): Bacteria > Spirochaetota > Spirochaetia > Treponematales > Treponemataceae > Treponema_B. The sequence goes on along the minus strand of CALDWC010000125.1, from coordinate 6,286 downwards.
GGTGCTTTATGGGAAGTCTTTTAACTCTTGTTGTTTACCTTTGTGGTGCGGTGATAATTTTTTTCATAGGTTTGCTTGTATATAGGTTTAAGGCTTATGATTTAATTGCAGGTTATAATACAATGTCTGCAGAAGAAAAAGCAAATTACGATATTGAATCTACGGCAAAACGTATGTGGATATTTTCATGTATTTTAACACCAATTACGATTCTAGCTGGAGTACTTGAGTATTTTATGGCAACAGGGAAATACATTTCCCTCGTATACCTAATTATACTATTTAGTGCGATTGATATTTTAGTTATTAGTGAGAATAAACAACGATGGACAAGCAAAGTAACTATTTTTATGATAGTGCTTAATATTTTTGTAGTTGCAATTATTGTTTTATCGTTTTTTTACTAAGATGAATCCGCTTGACCGTTAAAGAGGCAAGCTTGTTTCTACCTGCCGCCTTTTAAGTCACACGAACTATCGCCGCATATATTTTGTATCATGGTCGCCTTGCAAGATAATATCGATTATTGATATTAACCGCGACAGCTTCTGCAGTGTCAGTACCACATATTTCATACACTTCACCGTAAGCCCATTGTTCCCGTTTTTGTCCGGTACTTTCTTTTCCGCTCCAATCAATTTTGTTTAAATCCGCTTTTGACAACGGCAGTTTTGTTTTCGCATCAAAAGTAATACTCTCTGCAATTACATCGAGAAAACTGCCCAATGTATCTTCCGGCACTCTGTTAGAGGTGACTTGATAGATTGCTCCGTCCCAGAAAAGCTGCGTCGTGTTTTGCGGATTGACGGTAAATTTTCCACTCATCGACCGGCGGGTCTCATTAAAGTTAAAGATACACTTACTTTCTTTGCGACGTGTCGTCATTACCGCTTTATGGTAGCCGCCGTTGACATCGACAATCACAGAGCCATCATCATGAAAACCGGCATACACATTGAAAAACGGAATAAGAGCGACGGCATCAGGGGCTTTATCCGCTAAATCTTTTAACGACATCATTGCAGCGGGTTCGATATTCTCTTGAACCAATACTTTTCCGTTTTTATCAACGTCGGCAAGTTTTCGTATATAGCCGATCCATGTACCGAGTTCTCCGTTTGAAATGCATTCTTCCAAAATCGTATACTCAGTTCCTTTATAGAAAAATTGACTTACATTTTCCACATTCAAATAACACGCTTCCTTGCCGTTCAAATAGTCATTAATCTTTTCCGGTGAAAAGCAGCCTGTTATAACGAAAGTAAAACACGCTGCGAACACTGCTACAATAATTTTTTTAGACTTACTCACCATTTTTTCTTCCCTCCCAATGAGAAAACCAAATTAAAAACAAATACAATAGCGCTATGATTATGATACCAAAACATATCCATTCCGTTTGATACACGGAAATCCGGTCGTTCAAAACATCCTGTATCCATGCCATCGACCACGCAAACGGAATAGAGCGAGCTGCGCCTTTCAGTTCAATGTTGCTGTATAAAATAGATTGCAGACATTCAAAAACACCGCAAAATAACGATACGCCAAAACCGAATTTTAAACTTAAAAACAAATGCAGTAGGTAAATAACAAAATGACACCATGCAATACCAAGGAGCGCTTTGCATAAGAGCTTGAACTGAACCGCATCAGCTAATCCGAATAACCATACGCCGATCGAAAATACCAAAAACAAAAACGCAAGCGCCGCAATGCCCGCACCGTAAAGATATAATAACTTTCCGACGATCGTTTTTGCCCGATTCGGTACGGCGAGCTGGGCTTGAAAGTGCGAAGCCTTTTCCTCTAATGCAATATTCATACTCACCACGACGCTTATCAGTAGCGGAAAAAAACTCGCAGTAATTTCCAAAATCAAGGTAAATTTTTTTGCATTCGGGGTGCTTCGATACAAAAGATAATACGACACAAACAACAGCGCAGCGATAAGCGGTAAACATATATGGAGCATCAAAAACGGCGTATGCTTTACCTTACTGTGTTCTGAAAAAATCATTTTCATTTACTATGCGTTCCTTTTGAAAAATCATTTGCATCAAAATACGATGCGAGCAAAAATAATACGAACGACAGCAAAATTGAAACAAGAATGTTAACCGAATTTCCTGCATTGCGCGCAAATGTCCCGTTGATTTTAATTCCCAAAAGCGGTTCCGCCAATTTTGCCGCATAGCAATGAGGTACGAGATACCAGACCGCCGTGTTTCCCAGCATCATCGGTAAAAATATTCCCAATACGGTGTTCAAAAATATCGGCAAAAATAATCCGACCCTGCGGGCAAGATACAGACAAAGCGGAATTTGCCACAGCGATGCAGCAATAATCGCAAGGCTTCCAAGCACACTTTTCAAAAACGAATACACGGTCGCAGCAGGAGAAATAATACGGCTTATCGATATAAGCAAAGCTAAAAACAGTGCCGCACAAAATAATTTTTCGATAATAAGCATATTTTTTGCAAGCTCAAACCGTGATAGATTTATCGGCATCGAAAATACCGAGTAATGGTTTCCGGCAGCTTCTTCTTTTCGATGTGACAGTGCACAAAAAAGCGCAATACTTCCCGGAAGTAAAAAGGCATACCACCAATAAAATGCCATATATTGAAAGCCGATAAATCCGCCGACAAGCCAGGCAAAACTTGCAGTCATAGACGGAATAATAAAAGTGAGTTTATTCGTTATGCTTCGTTTAAATTTGAGATGTTCTGATTTTAGATAATTCATCGTTTATTTCTCCCTGCGATTGTTTTTTACTACATCCATAAAAAGCTGTTCCAGATTTTCGCTTGCGTGCAAAGCTCCTTCATAGCCTACCACGCCTCCTGAAATAATTCCGATATGATCGGCGATTTGCTGTACTTCCGAAAGTATGTGGCTGGACAAAATGACGCTCATACCTTGTGCCGGAAAAGATCGAATCAATTCGCGCAGTTGTTCAATTCCGATCGGATCAAGACCGTTCGTCGGCTCATCCAAAATAAGGAGGTGAGGTTTATTCAATAATGCAAGTGCAATACCGAGCCGCTGTTTCATTCCAAGCGAAAACTGTCCTGCTCTTTTTTTGCCCGTGTCGGTGAGACAGACAATCTGCAGCACTTCATCAATTCTTGTATCTTTTAATCCCAATATGCTTGTTCTGACTTTTAGATTTTCAAACGCGGTTAAGTTTTCATAAATCGGCGGCGTTTCAATCAATGCGCCGATACGGTTCAAATCGTTACGTTGCCACGGATGTCCGTCGAACGTCATACTACCGGAACTCGGCTTTAAGATACCGGTAATCATTTTCAGTGTTGTCGATTTGCCTGCGCCGTTTGGTCCCAAAAGACCGTACACGGAATTTTTTTCAACGTGCAGCGATACGTTTTGTACCGCTTTTTGTTCGCCGAACGATTTACACAAATTTTTTGTTTCCAAAATCATAAGCTTTATCTCTCCTCATTTTTTATGTTAGACCGAGCATAGCAGAAAAGTTTGAAGATTCTTTGAAGATGAAAAAAATAATTTGGAAAATATTTTATAACGAAGGCTTTTCAAACACCGGTACTATATTTGTTTTCCCCATAATAGTGTCGTTATATAAGATAATATTTTTTCGCAGTGCCGTTAAAAACCGATACCTCAGAGAGCATCGATTCATTTTTTATCGATAATCTTTTCAGCAGTGTAGCGAAATCTGTTTTTGGTTTTATTGCCGTATTCGATTGCTTCAGTCGGGCAGTATGCAATACATGCCATGCAATGCGTGCAATTATTTTTCCACCGCGGTTTTCCATTTACCTGCTCTATATTATTCAGCGGGCAGCCGTTTTCACATCGACCGCAGGAAACACAGGCATCGGTTACATAAAACTTTTTATCTTTGACATAGAGCGGATAAAAAATTTTATTCACAAAACCGCTGAGAACCGGATAAATAAAATGCCGAGGCGTTTCCGGAAAGTCTGTGCCGTTTACAATGCTGTCGATAACCTTTTGAATTTCAGGCTCCGCACGCAAAACTATTTTACGGGCTTCATCGATGCCGGGCGTTTTAAAAAGCGCAATATAGTTTTCAGGCATAACAATTTGTGCAGTTCCCCGATAGTGAAAACCTTTATCCGCAGCAAGTTTTTTATTGTACTTGCCGGCATTTCCGATTTCAGCACCGCAGTGCATCACAAAATATACTTCGGTTACACCGATAAAATTCACCTGCCGAATCCATGTTTCAACAAGGTGCGGAATCCGCCACGCATAGGTAGGCAACATAAAAATCAGTTTCCCGTTTATTGCAATATCGGCAGTATCGCCGGCTTTAATTTTATCATTAATAAACAAAAGCGGTTCCGCTGTTGCTTGTGCAATTTTCTTTGCAATATATTTACTATTGCCTGTTCCCGTAAAATATAAAATCATTTTTTAGCTCCTTTTTATAAAACGCATAAGGAAACCGAGTCTTCCTTATATTTCCTTTTCCGTAATCACTGCATCAAAGGCTTTTTTTGCTTCGGCGGTGTCCGCAAGCGTGTCCTTATTGGCAATGACTGCAGCAACGGAGTGCCGATCTTTTTCCAGCAAGCATTGTGCAAAATATTTCAAATCCGAAGCGGTTGTTTTTTTCAAGCTTTCAATTTCCGCAACACGTGCAGCATAGGATTTACCGCTGAGCAGACGTAAAAAGTCCGCATAGCTTGTACCGTACGGTGTTTTCGGAACAACGCAGCGACCGTAAGCGCCGACGATTAATTTTTCCATTTCGGTTTCGGAAATATCCGCCGCAAGAATATCCTGCAAAATCTTTTTTATCTGCAGTACGGAACGGATGGCATCGGGATCACGATAAGTAACAAAGCACAGTACCGGCAGCATTCCCCAATCGGTTGCCCACACTCCGTACGCGCCGCCTACCATGCGGATGTGCTGCCAAAGCGGACCGCTTGACAGCCAGCTTGTAAACACCGCAAGTTTTCCGTAAAGCTCACTGTTGTACGGCAAAAAATCAAAGGCATAAGTAGAAAACCCCACTTGAATCGGAGCCGGAAATAGCAGCAGCGTATTCGTTTTATCGTGCGGTGATGAAGCCGTTGTTTTCGAGCTTAGCGGTTTTTGCTGCAGCGGTTTAAAGCCTGCACAATTTTTTGTAAGAGACGCCAGCGCTGCATCCATGGATTTTTCTTCGCAGGTAATGTGGAGCAGCATACCGTTTTCAAATACCGTCTGGTGAATGAGTTGCAATTTTTGACCAAGCGATTTTAAAACGGATTTGTCAGCTTCGGTATTTTTAACCGTATTTTTAAGTAATTCAAACTGAGTAAGACCTGCCAGTCGCTCGTTTTTCGCAACCGATTTTTGCAGCAGAGAAATCGCTTTTAACTGCGTGAAAATACTTCCGTCCGTTGGCGTAACATTTTCAAATCTTGTTTTAAGCTGCTTTAAAATATCGAAAAGGCGCTCCGTATCTTCAAAGGTAACGCTTGAAAAAAGATTCGTTAAATATTCGACGCCTTTATCAACAAAGCGGTCAAGCATTTTTGCACTGATTACAATCCACTCACGACCGACGATATCTTTCGGACACACAAGCGCTTGATTATCAAGTTCGGTAAAATCGGGTGTCCCGTTATTGCGGAACAAAAATTGTACGTTAATCGATCCGAAAATTTTATCTTGGTAGGCTAAACTCTCATCCCAGTTTAATTGTTTTGTGCCGATTTCGGTTAAACATGAAACATACAAGTTGACATAATCATACAAGTCATCATTAAGCGTATCAAACGGTAGCGCAAAATTAATGTAGGTGATACCGTTGGTATTTTGCGGATAGGTAAACGCCGGAATCCCCGCAACCGCTACGATATTTTTTACCGGCGGCTCCTTGATCGGCGGCAAGTTATCCGGTGCACAATGAGGAATAATATCGGCATCCTCCGCTTTGAGTTTTGCCTTTTCATCCGCATCCTGTTTTTCACGCAACGCTTTTTTATCCGAATCATGCAGTGTCGCTTCAAAATCTTTTGCCTTTTTTTGTGCCGCCTTTTGCAAGTCAGCCGAAAAGTTTTTATCCGCAACAACGGTACCGATACACAGATCCTTATTATCCGCAAGTTTTTTTTGAATTTCCCGCTGTAAATAATTTTTATCAGCAATGATTTCATCACGCAGCTGTTCAAAAACTGCAATGTAATTTAATCCGTCGAAGGGACTATCACCGAAAATCCATGTGTTATAAATTTTCTGCATTAACTCCAATGCAAACGGACTGTTGTGATCCGGGCGG
>CALDWC010000124.1 GCA_937923945.1 uncultured Treponema sp. | reverse complement strand
TGTTTCGTAAATGTTCAGAATCTACCTTATTATACTGAACATTGAGAAACAATAAAGGAGATACTTTGCTTTGCAAAGTATGCTGTTAAACGGCGTCAAGCCTTTAATCAGCGTTTCCTTAAGGAACAGATTTTCATTTTGGGAGGAAACAAATGAAAAAAAATTATAAAGCGTTGTGCTTTGTGATGTGTTGTGTTTTCTGTGCAGGACTTATTTTTGCCGGCGGAAAAACGGAAAGTGGTTTTGAGCTTACCGAAGAGCAGAAAAAAGAAGGCTGGCGATATTTTATGCCGCTTGGTATTAAAATCCAACGTCCGGCATTTTGGGATAAGTATGAAGATTATATGTGGGTAGACCAATGGGGCGATGATTACGAAACACCTGATCAACCGCTTTTTAAGGGTTTTTTTTACCTTTACATGAGCGAAAAAGCTACCGCAGAATATGAACGATTGCAAAATGTTGATTTTAAAAACTGGGATGAGTGGTTTGCCGCTTTGGAAAAAGAGGTCTTTCCGATTTTAAAGCCTGTTTACGGTCTTTTTTGTTTTAGGACAGAGCTTATCGCCGGCATAAGTCCCGAAAAATTAGTGTCATCAGAGGTAACGAGTTATCCTACAAATTACCAAAAAGCTAAAATCCTAAAGAAAGGGAAAGACTACACGCAAGTTTTGGGCTACAACGAATTTAATGCTGATGATTTAACAGAAGCGGAACAAGCAATATACAAGGAGATGCTTTCACAACTGTTGCCGGCTAGCGAAACTGTTTCGTGTACTACACCGATGATGCCTCAAGAACTTTTGTTGAAAATCAAAAACTTGCAATTTGATACGATCGATTTAACCGGAAATAAAGTAACAAGCGAAATATTCAAAGACTACGATGTTACAATGATAAATATGTGGGCTACTTGGTGTGGTCCGTGTCGTGCTGAATTGCCGGAGATTGGTAAACTATATGAAGCATTTAAGGATAAAAAATGTAACGTTATCGGGATTACTGGAGACCTCAGCCCAGACAATCAGGATGTTCTTGAAACGGCAAAAAAGATTGTCAAAGATGCGGCTTGTAAGTACACGGTTGTACAAAACAATGATTCTTTAACTCCGCTTTTCAAGGGATTACCGGCGTGGCCTACCACCATTTTTGTCGATAAAAATGGCACTATTATTGCTTCCGGAGTGAATGACATTATTGTAGGTAGCCGAACTCTTGATGAGTTTACCGAAGCTATGAATAATGCTTTGCAAAAGGTGCAAAAGTAGATTTTTGTAACTTAATGTTGCCTTTAGTATTGCTGTAAATTTAAAAAAATCGGTTCGCTTGTTTCGGCAAACCGATTTTTTTACGAAAGCTAATTGATAGCTTTTGTAAATGTGGCGTTTAAATCGGCTTGCATTTTGTTATATTCGCTTTGTGAAAACGTTTTCTTTATTTTTTTCAGTAGAACTTCCGCATTTTTCTTTTCGTTGGCGAGGTTAATTACAGGCACTCCTTTTGCATTTATCGAAACGGTAGCAATTTGTGCTTTTTTTTCAACTCCCTTAGCAAAGGTTAAAAAAACGCCATCAGTTACAGCAACGGGTTTTGCATTAATTTCATAAAGGTCGATTTCAGTATTTTTGCACGTGTTGTCTGTGCAGACTGTGACATTTAGTTTTTTACCCATTTTGAAAAAATTCCAATGTCCGGTGATACGGATATTTTGTGTCACCACATAATCCGCATTCACGGCAAGTGATCCGTTTACGTCGACAAGATCGAAACTACGGGTATAATAAATAGCACCTGTCTTTTTGTTTTTAACTTGTAAGTATACGTTTTGTTCTGCAACAAAAAACGAGTGCTCGCTCCCCTTTGTTTTTTCTTCGTCGACGTGATTTTTACCGTCAAAGCAAAACCCACATTGTGTTGCATACTGCACTCGGTTTAAAAGAGCTTCGTATTCTAGCAGCAGTTTTTTTTGTTCTGCTGTTTGTGCCGAAAGAAATCCTAACGCCGTGAATCCTACAACCAACAAAAAAAACAATCTTTTTTTCTGAGTCATTTTTTCTCCTTCAAAATATAATTTTATCAGTGTTTATTTTTCTTTTAGTTCTTTTAATGCTTGCTTTAATCGAGTAACCGCTTCTTGAATTTTTGCCGTCGGAGCAGCGAGGTTCAGCCGTGCAAAACCACTTCCCATTTTGCCGAATGTATATCCGTCATTTACATACAAAAGAGCTTTTTCCTGCAAAAAACGGGTTAAATCCGCATCGTTCAAATGGAGCTTTCGAAAATTGAGCCATTGTAAGTACGTGCCTTCAATCGGGGCCGCTTGCACCTTGGTGTCGGTAAGCGACGAGGTTACCAGTTTTTGGTTGGTATCAATTACCGTCAAGAGCTCATCAAGCCATGCAGCGCATGATGTGTACGCGATTTCATATGCTTTAAATCCCAGCGCCGTACAAATATGGAGCCCCTGTTTATCCAGTTCGGCATTAAAAGCGTCCCGCACTTTTTTGTCGGAAATAAAATTAACGTTGAGCATCATACCGGCGAGGTTAAAGGTTTTGGAAAGTGAAGTATGGGTAATGGTATTACGGGTTACTTCCGGTGAAAGCGTTTGCAGCACGGTGTGCGTATGTCCGGGCATCACAATGTCGTGATGGATTTCATCCGCAAGTATAAATACATGATGCTTTAAACAAATTTCGGCAAGTTTTTCCAGTTCGTTTTTTTTCCACACCCGTCCGACCGGATTATGCGGACTACAAAAAAGAAGAATTTTCGGTTTCTTTGTCTTACAAATATTTGAAAAAAGGTCAAAATCAATTTCGTAGAAACCGTCTTTATTTTTGATAAGCGGGCATTCAATCAAGTGTCGTTTTTGTCGTTCAACCGCCATAAAAAAAGGCGGATAAACCGGCGGCATAATCACAATACGATCGCCTTTTTTTGAAAGCGCCTTAATCGCAGTAAAAAATGCCGGTACAACTCCGGTTGTCAGCGCCATCCATTCCGGCTTTACATCAAAAGTATGCCGTGTTTTCATCCAATGTTGCACCGCCGAAATAAAATCGGCATTAGGGTAGGTGTAGCCGAAAATCATTTCATTGATGTGGCGATGCAAACCATCAATGATTTCCGGTGCCATAGCAAATTCCATATCGGCAACGGTCAACGGGATAATTCCTTGCGGGACATCCGCCTCATCCAGCATTCCCTGCCATTTAATCGAAGGCTGCCCACGGCGATTCGGTAATGTTGTAAAATCGTAATTCATACGTTTATTATAAATTTTTTCACCGAAAATAACAAGAAAATTTTTGACTGGATTTTTTTTGTGCATTCGGTTATAATGCAAGCTCTGACGAAGCGAGTCGTATACGAGCCGCTTACTACCCGATTTTAAAACTGATGAGGAATATATGAACGAACGCGAAACACTCAAACAAAAACTTGCAGACATTTTAAATACGCTCAAACCGGAAGCCGCCGCAGAAATTACAGCAGCCGATGTGACATTGGAAAATCCGCCCGACAGTAAAATGGGAGACATTGGAGTTCCGCTTTTTGCGTTTGCAAAAACGTTCAAGCAGTCGCCGGCAAAAATTGCGGAAAGGCTTGCGGCGGACTTTCATCGGCAAACGGGCAATACGTTCGGAACGGCAAAAGCAACCGGTCCATATTTAAATATTTTTTTACCGAAAGGAAATGTTGCAGAAAAAATATTTTCTGCAGTGCAATTGCAGGGTGAAAAATACGGTTCTAACGAAAGCTTAAAAAATAAAAACATTATGATTGAATTTTCAGGTCCGAACACGAATAAGCCGCTACACCTCGGGCATTTACGGAATGACGCACTTGGTGAAAGTATTTCCCGTATCCTCGCTTTTAACGGGGCAAATGTTTTTAAAGTAAATATTGTGAATAACCGCGGAATGCACATTTGTAAATCAATGCTCGCCTACAAAAAACTTGCGCAGGGAAAAACTCCCGAAAGCGAACACATCAAAGGCGATCATTTTGTGGGTAATATGTACGTTGCGTACCATCGCTATGAAACGGAAAATCCCAACGCGGCACAGGAAGTGCAGGAAATGTTGCGCAGCTGGGAGCGCGGCGATGATGCCGCGTTAATGGAACTATGGCGGACGATGAACGAATGGACGATGCAGGGAATCGGCGAAACTTATAAACGCACCGGCATTTCATTTGACAAACTCTATTTTGAAAGCGACTCTTATCTTTTGGGAAAGGACGAAGTTCTCAAAGGACTGGCTGACGGAGTATTTTACCAAGAAGCCGACGGTTCAATTTGGATTGACCTCGCAGAAATCGGTTTGGACAAAAAAATTCTTTTACGCGGTGACGGCACATCCATTTACATCACACAGGATATCGGCACGGCAATTAACCGTCACAAAGATTGGCCGTTTGACAGTATGATTTATGTCGTCGCAAGCGAACAAGATTATCACTTTAAAGTGCTGTTCTATGTGCTGAAAAAACTGGGATTCGCTTGGGCAGATGATTTGTATCACCTTTCGTACGGCATGGTGAATTTGCCGGAAGGTAAAATGAAAAGCCGCGAAGGAACGGTTGTCGATGCCGATGATTTACTTGACACGTTGCACGCCGGAGCTTTGGATCAAATCAAAGAAAAGGGGCGCGAAGAGTTGGTAAACGACCCGGAAGGAACGGCGGAAAAAATTGCACTTGGTGCTTTGCATTATTTTTTGCTGCAAGTTACCCCGAAAAAAGATATGCTCTTTAATCCGAAAGAATCGTTATCTTTCAACGGAAATACGGGACCGTATCTCCAATACATGGGAGCACGAATTTCGTCCATTTTGCGGAAAGCAGAACACGAAACGCTCGAGTCGTTACAGGGCGGCTCGTGCAAACCGGAACTTTTAACCGAATCAACCGAATGGGAATTGCTCAAAACCGTGGAAGCTTTTCCCGCCCGTGTGCTGCAGGCACAGCAAACGTACGATTCGAGCATCATTACCGGTTACCTTTATGAGTTGGCAAAAAATTTCAGCCGCTTTTACAAAGACTGTCCGATACTTTCGTGCGGCAATGCGGACTTGGCGGTAACGCGTTTAGAGCTTGTGAAAATCGTAAAAACGGTTTTGCAAAATGCAATGCAACTGGTGCTGATTCCGTTTTTGGAAATTATGTAACGGCGGATTTTGCTCTCCTCCATAAGAAGGCACTGATTAATTCAATCGAGAATTAAGGGCATCTTTCAAAAACTGATGTTTTTAAAAGACTTCTTTTCAGTGTCACCTTT
>CALDWC010000123.1 GCA_937923945.1 uncultured Treponema sp. | reverse complement strand
GCGTAAATTCAGCTCTTTCGTGAACTGATGTTCACTCATTTGCTGAATTTTAAGGAACGTTTTTGAAACAACGATTTTAAAGGTGGGCACTGATTAATTACCGATTGAATTAATCAGTGCCTCCTTGAGCGGGAAATCAAGCGAGGAACGGTATAATTGATAGGGGGGACTTTTATCGCATTTGGAGACCGGTACCCGAGAAAATTGCACGAATAGAGAACTGCAAACGATATGTACAAAAAATGCTATAAAACTTAAATTTTATGGGCAATACTACTTGCAATTTTCAGTTATTTATTCTCATACACCGAAGTGCAATCGCGGGCACCGATTGGTGCCTATTTGTGTCAGAAGTTTTTTGGATGAAACCGTTTGCGCGGAAACCGTGCAAAGTAAATATTCGATAAAAGTTCATATCGGTAAAAAAAGTTTAAACTTTTTTTTAAAATATGATAACAAAAAAAATATTTTGCATTATAGTTATATAGACCTAAGGAGGTTAAAATGAAAAAATTTTTATGTATGGCGGTTTCAGCGATTACGCTGATAGGTGTTTCGTGCAGGGGCTTTGAAGTACAGCCCAACTTTGTAACAATTTTCGGAACGGACGAAAAAACGTTTAAACTGGAAAGCTTTGAACAGCAACCTGATAACTCCGTGAAGCTTGTTTTTTCCGCTCCCGTGGAGTTGACTGAGGTGACGGTGTATAATGCGGTACCCGAACAATTGGTGTGTAACACAACAAAAGAAAACATCGACGGTGTAGAATTCTATGTCATCCGGTGCGCGGGAAATATTTCGATCGGCGAACCGTACACTGTCAGCGGAAAAGTAAAAAGCGGAAAAACAACGCAAGACTTTTCTTTGAAGTTTATCGGAAAAAACTCAAACCCGGCACAGCTCGCGTTTGTTGAATATAAACCGGTGCATTCAACTGCGAAAAATTCCGATCCTGAATTTATAAAACTGAAAGTTATAAAAAGCGGAAATATCAGCGGATTTACGATTCGTGCGGTTGGCAGCAAAAAAGTCCCGGATTATGTTTTTCCGGCTTGTGAAGTAAACGAAGGAGAAATCATTTTTGTACACCTTCGTGCGGGAGCCGAAAAAAATGCCGATCAAAACTTTGCCGATGAAACCGGTGAAAGCATCGCGCGCGATATCAAAACCGCACGGGATTTTTACGCCCGCAATTTTGATAAACCTTCAAAACGCGAAGCGAATATTGTTGTACTCGATGAAGACAATGAACGCGTGCAGGATTTTTTGGTGTGCGTACATGCAAAAGGTTTTGCCGACGGTGAATTTCAGTGGGATGATGAAGCGACTGCATTAATTAAAAAATTGCAACAAGCCGGTTTTGAAGACGCTCTCAATGTGCAGCTCAGCGGAGTCAAGGCGGAAAATGTTTCGGGAACATTCAGTCTTGTAAAAATTGACGGCATTTGGAAAAAACAAAAATATGTTTCGCGTTATAACCAATAAAGCAAAAACACGACGCTATTTGTTTTCGGCGATGCATGTTAGGAATATTCTCCGAACTGCGTATGCGCAGTTTTTTTCACCGCCGGTTTGTATATGCTGTGGAAACGAAACCGGCACGGCAACTTCGCTTTGTGCGGACTGCGGTGAAAAATTTTTTGCTTCGTATATAAATATGCACCGCACGGAACCGAATTGTTTTTGTAAAGTGTGCGGAAAAGCATTGATTTCGGAAATTGCCGTGTGTCAACGGTGTAAAAGCGGTTTTATACACGCGACAATACCGACCGGAAAATTTGACCGTGAGCAGCATTCCGTAAAGAAAACGGAACTCTTTTTTGAAAAAAATTTTGCTCTTTTTCCGTACATCGGAGACGGACAGAAAATCGTAAGTGATTGGAAAAACAAAGGTATGCGAAATTATGCGCAAGTTTTTGCGGAATACCTCTTGCAGTTTTTGCACGATGATTCGGAATTATCCGGTTTGAGCATCGTTCCCGTACCGCCCCGTCCCGCAAAACTAAAAACAAAAGGCTGGGATCAAATTGCGGATATCGCGAGTGAACTGCGTGCATGCGGAAAAACGATTCTCCCCATCTTGCGGCGGCGGGACGGCGTTTCGCAAAAACACGTGAGCAAAACGGAACGGTCGGAAAACCTTGTGGGAAAGTTTTACCTGCATCGAAGCGTAAAATCCGAAATTCCCGAAAGTGTGATTTTACTTGATGATATTATTACAACGGGTGCAACAATCAACGAATGTAGCAAAGTACTGCGTGAAGCGGGCTGCAAAAAAGTGTACGGACTTTGTTTGTTCTTTGATGCATAAAATGAACGGAAATGTTTTCTTGAAAAAAAATTTAAATTGCAGTAGAATACAATAAATCTCGTTTACGAAGGAAGTGGAAATGAACGAATCGTACCGAAAAACTTTTGATAAGTGGCTTGAAATTTTACGATTAAAAAACAACTGGGATATTTTATTGGAAGAACGAGATGATTCAGCATTTAAAAAAACGGGCGATTTTAAAATTGATCCCGATGATAAAAAAGCGGTATTGATACTCAATAAAAACAACCCGTACAACGAAAACATTGAAGAAGTGATTGTTCACGAACTCATGCATTTGAAATTGTATCCGCTTGACCAATTAACGGAGTCGTTGATTGATAACACCTATGACAAAGATACAAATGAATACAAGGTGATTTACGAGCAGTTTATGTTGATGCTCGAACAAACGGTTGAAGAATTTACCAAATGCTGGCTTGCCGCTTTCGGCGAAAATAAGGAATTGTCGTACGGAAGGTGCAAGCAGAAAAAAGGCTTCAATGAACTGTATGACGGATTGAAATCCCTGTAGTTGAATCAGGATAAGGGATATTTTATGAAAAAACATGAGAGAAAATTTGTGCCTGAAATTTGGACTCAGCTTAAATCGGATACGATTATTTTGCCGAAAGTTATTTATAATGCGTCGGGTATTCGGTTTTACGGAAAGCGGATTAAGTCTCTCATTTTTACGACGGATATTGCCATTATTATGAACAATAATGCCGACGCGATTTTTGCGGTATATCCGTTTACGCCGCATCCTTCGATTTTTTCGGCTATTACCAGTGTTTCGCAGGTGCCGGTTTTTGCCGGCGTCGGTGGCGGTACAACGAGCGGCAATCGTTCCGCCCAGATGGGTCTTTTTGCCGAAAGCCACGGCTGCATTGCCGTGGTCGTGAATGCACCGACTACGCTGGAAACGCTCAAAGCACTGAGAGCGACTGTCGACTGTCCGATTGTATTTACCGTTGTTGCAGAACATACGGATATTCAGCCGCTTCTTGACACCGGTGCGACAATGCTCAATGTGAGCGGTGGCAGCAAAACCTCCAATATTGTAAAACATATCCGCAAAAAATTTCCCGACTTGCCGATTATTGCAACCGGCGGTCCGACCGATGAATCGATTCAAAAAACGATTGACGCCGGTGCGAATGCAATCACCTACACGCCCCCAACTAATGGGGAACTGTTTCACATCAAGATGGAAAAGTACCGGCATCTTGCCGAAAAATAGGCGCGAGATGATTGGCGGAAAATCTATCTTGTATATAGGCTGACTTTTGGGTATACTTTGCCGTGCGAGGTGAATATGTTGGAAATGTACACGGATGGCGCCTGTTCGGGAAATCCCGGACGCGGTGGATGGGCGTGGGTTTTGGTTTCGGACGGTGAAGTGCTGAAGCAAAATTCCGGTTATGATAAAGCGACTACTAATAACCGCATGGAACTTTTAGCGGTTATTTCCGGGTTAGAACATTTTTCACAAATACCGCAGCGCGGGGACGCTTTGAAAATTTACACCGATTCGAGTTACGTCCAGCAGGGAATTACCGTGTGGATTAAAAACTGGAAAAAAAACGGCTGGAAAACCGCGAGTAAACAGCCGGTGAAAAATCAAGACCTTTGGCAAAAATTGGATGCCCTCCAAAGCGGTTTCAGCATTGAATGGAAGTGGGTCAAAGGACACGCCGATAACGCATTTAATAATCTCTGTGATACGCTCGCTGTTGAAGCTTGTAAAAAGGCATAAGGAGGCACTGATTAAAGGCTTGACGGTCGTTTACCGACAACTTTGCTTCGCAAAGTTTTTTGCAGAAGCAAAGTTTTTAACCCGCGTTTTTGAAAGACGACCTTACTTCTCGATTAAATGAATCAGTGCCTCCTCATAGGGCGATATTTTACGGTTTCGGAGAGTCTTACCCTTTCTACAGTTTATACAGACTGAATGCTTCACTTACTCTACGGATTGCGAGACGATTTTCTTCAGTCATGCTGTTGACTTGATGAACGGCTTTTTGAATTTCACTTGCACCGTCCGCCATTTCCAACATACTTTGCTTCGTTGATTCCGTTATTTCGGTAAGTTGTTGCATTTCCATTAAAATCTGATCGCTTCCGGTGTGCATTTCATCCGCACCGGTTTTAATTTCCGACGTTATCGCATTAATATCGGCTAGCGCTTTCAGGATTTGCTTGGAACCGATCGACTGTTCTTCCATCGCCTGCATAATTTCATATTCGCGCGATTTTACTTCATCAGCGAGTGCAAAAGCTTCATTAAAGACTGCTGATGAATTTTCGGTTGCACCGGCAAGATGATCAATTTTTTCCTTTAGACCGTTAAGTATTTCGCTGATTTGATCGCCTTGCGTACTCGACTCTTCGGCAAGTTTTCGAATTTCATCGGCAACTACGCTGAAACCTTTTCCGGTATCACCCGCATGAGCCGCTTCGATAGCCGCATTCATCGCAAGCAAGTTCGTTTGACTTGCAATTCCCTGTATAACTTGCACCGTCTCCAAAAGCCACTCGGAATCCCGTGCGAGTTCGTTGATAATTTGTGAGGTATTATTTGTATCGTTTTTTGCCGCATCGGATTTGAGTTTGAGCATATCGATTTTTTGCGTATTGCTCCGAACAATGTGCGTGACCGAATTGATATTCGTGAGCATTTGCTCAATGGAAGACGAGCTTTGTGTAATATTTGCAGCTTGCGTGTCAATACTTCGGTGGAGCATTGCAATTGCGCGATTAATTTCTTCCATCGCTCCGGCAGTTTCCGCTACGCTTGCACTTTGGTTTATCACATGTTGGCGCACCGAGTCGGTGTGTTTGGAAATTTGTCCAATCGCCTGAGAGGTTTGCGTCATACTAGTCGAGAGTTCTTCGCTGTGACGACGCATCTGCACGGTAGAATTCGATATTTCATTCATTGAAGTATGATTTTGTGCAATCGCTCGATTGAAATAACTTGAAAGTTCCGCAAGTTCATCGCTCCCCTTAACCGGCAAAGTTACCGTTAAATTGCCCGATGCCATTTCTTTTAAACCGGTAACCAGATTTGCTATGGGCGTCGTAATTGACTTTGCAAAAATAACACTTAAAATATATGCAAAAATCAAACAGATAAAAACGACAACACACAGTGCAGCAAATATGTTATAAAATACTTCGTATACTTCATTTTGGGGAATGCAGGTCATCAGTTTTGCATTGAGTCGGGGTATCTCCGTTACGAGGAGAAATACTTTTTGTCCATTCGGCAGTGAGACCGTTTTTTGTGCGTCGGATAGCGAAATCAATTCATCCAAAGTACAGTGGAGCGTATCATTTACATTTTGGAAATTAAATCCGCTATTGACGGGATCGGCTAAAATAGTGCCGCTGTTTTGTAGCAAAACGACGTATCCGTTTTTACCGACCGTGATTTCAGCGAGCATTTTAGTTAGTACGTCTAATGTTATATCGATACCGACTACACCAAGCGGTTGATTATTTCGATCACAATAAAGCTGTGCCATAGTAATCATCAGTTCACTACTGTCATACGCAGTAACGTACGCGTCCGTAACAATAACGTTTCCACCGGCTTTTTCCGCTTTCTTATACCAATCGCGTTGAGTTGGATTGTAGGTTACATTACCTTTTTCTCCGCCGGAAAGAAAAGTTCCTTTCGTAGAGCCGGCGTAGATTTCACTATAGGCTGGATATGCTTTTTTCACTTGTAAAAATAAGTTGCGGGCGATCATTGCTTTTTCCGATAAGTCAAAGGTATCAAAATCTCGAAGTTTCGTCACATTTCTAAAATCAATAAAATCGGGCGTTGCCGTTTTTACCGACTCATCATTTACAATAAAATTTAATGAACTTTCGACACTATCAACAAAAATATTAAGTCCATTTTGTGCCGTTTTTGCGGTTATTGTGCAGTTTTCAAAAGTAGTTTCTCGCGACTTCTTTGAAACAATACCTGCAATAACCAGCGCTGTTACTAAAAACAAAAAAAGAACCAAGCCAAAATAAAAAGCCACCATTTTGTGACGAAATAAAATCTTTTTCATATCCTTTCCCAATGCGTAAATTGATTTTAACGTTATATTTTTGCAACTTTTTTAGTAATAATGGATAAACCCATTGCCATCTTTCAAATATACGAAAAGATTGTCAAAATACGCTTGAACCGGATATAAACCGATCTTTCGGCAATCGTTGTATATGAAAGACTGCCATATAGTATATAAATATTTTTTATTTTTGTCTAGGCTGCAACGGAATTAATTTTTACAAATAAAGCTTCATCCAAAGTCCAACCAGTAAAAACGTACAATAACAATCGAAATCTATTGAAAAAAAACTAATGCCGGTTTATAATTAACGCAATATTATAAAACGAGGAATAGTATGAAACGAGGATATGTGCAAGTATATACCGGTGACGGAAAAGGAAAAACAACCGCCGCATTCGGGTTGGCGTTACGCGCCGTGTGCGCAGGATATAAAGTGTATATCGGACAATTTCTAAAAGGCATGACTTACAGTGAGTTGAAAGCGCCCGAGTATTTGCCTAATTTACTGATTGAACAATATGGAACGAATCAGTTTGTTCATAACGAGCCGACCCAGCGCGACATCGACAAAGCGGAAGCCGGTTTGAAAAAAATTGAAGCGATTATCAACTCGGCGGAATATGATGTCGTCATCATGGAAGAAATAAACGTTGCACTAATGTACGGATTATTGAGTACCGAGCGGATTTTAGAAATTATCAAAAATAAGCCCGAAACAGTTGAACTCGTTCTCACCGGTCGCTATGCAAAAAAAGAAATTATGGATGCAGCCGATTTGGTTACGGAAATGAAAATGATTAAGCACTACTACAATCAGGGAGTTCCTGCGCGAAAAGGAATTGAAATGTAACCAATGGAGACATCCAAAGCTTATAAAAAATATTTCATTGCGATCTTAGTCGCCTTGTATGCAATTGCCGCTTTGTTGTTGTTTTTTCGCTATCGTGAGTTTAAAAATCAAAATCAAGCTGAACCGGTTGCTGAAAAAGTTTCCAATAAAAAAAACAATGCAAATCAAGCTGTTCCGGTTTTAAAAAAACGAAATGAAAAATTAAATCCGTACAAAAGAGAAAATAAAAAAGCGTCCGCATTTTTTGAAGAACTTTTTTTATCAATCTACAGCACACATTACACGGATATAAAGGTAAAAGCTTTTGATTACTCGGCGGAAAATGTGCAGCCCAAAAAGAATCAAAAATACTTTTTTGTCGAACTGCAAAAAAAATTAGTATATGATTCCGTATATGAACTGCCGTTTGTGAAAGGAATGGAGGCGGCACTGCTCCGGTTGGACAATGCATCGTACGCGAAAACGGTGTTTGATAAAAAAGTTGCCGAGCTTGCAGCTTACATCGGAAAGCTACAAACGGAATATACGATTTTAGCGGTTGAAACGGATAAGACGGGAGACTTTATTCCGGAATCCGTTTCTCTTTCCACGTACATGGAAGTACAGAGTATTGATTATTTGGTGCTTCCGGGAATCGAACAACTGCAAACTGAAGGGAAAAATTTTTTGCTGACTGCAGCAAAATACAAAGAAAGCCGTATTCCCTTTGATAATGAAAAAGCGGTTTCGTATGCGTTGAAGTTTTCCTCGAATCCGAAAAATAAAGAAGCCGATCTGAGTGCTTGGAACAGCGATTACACCGCACATGAAAATGATTGCGCCAATTTTGTTTCGCAATGTTTATACGCAGGCGGCATACCGCAAACGGAAACATGGCGAGCCGATTCTTTATATTGGATTCGCACGGGAAGCCTTCGCACCAAAAACGGAGGTGTTATGACGTATATGCAGCGGAAAGAAAAATTCCTTTCCGTGGGTTATGCGGCGGTAAGTGCGGGCGGTTTTATCTGTTTGAACGATGAATCGCATGTAATGCTCGTTACCGCAAATGACAGTATTACGGCGTTGTACAACGGACACACCAACGACCGTTCGCTTTTTGCTTTGCCGCATTTTGATACAACGAAGGCGGTGTACTTGACGCCGAATAATTATGGTAGCTTCTAAAAATCATCAGCATACGTGTATGAAACAATTTTCAATACTTGATCTAAAATACATTGCAATTATCGCAATGGTCATTGATCACATCACCGTTGCGTTTTTACGCACCGCGGCGTTATCGAGTTCGCCGCAAAGTGTTTCATTTATTCTGTATGCGGTATTGCGCGGGATCGGGCGGCTAACAATGCCGCTCATGGTTTTTTGTCTGGTGGAAGGTTTTACGCATACGAGGAACTTGCATCGATATCTCACGCGGCTTTTTGTGTTTGCAGTTATTTCGCATTTTGCTTTTGTATATTTTAATTACGGAAGTTTTTTCTTTACACCGAAGCATCCTATATATTTTCAAACCGGTATTATTGCCGCGCTTTTTTTTGCCCTGCTGCTTTTAACCGTTCTTTTTAAAACGCAACTCTTTATCGGCGTGAAAATATTATTGAGCATTGTGATTTTTTTTCTTTCATTTTTTTGTGATTGGACTTTTTATCCGCTCTTGCTTGCCCTCATTTTTTATCTTTTTCGGGAACATATTTTTCTCAAAATTTTTACGTACATACTTTCAATTCCGTTTTGGATTTTTTTTAATCGATATACTGCGATAGTAAAAAATAGTATCACAGTAAACCGCGTGAACGTTTTGCACGCATGGAATGAAACTATCGCATATTTTGAAAAATATTATTACTTTCAGCTTTTTATGCTGGGACTCTTTTTGGTGATTCCATTTATCGCCCTCTATAACGGCAAAAAGACAAAGCTAAAAAATGCGGATACGCCCAAGCGCCAAGCCGTAAAAAAATATTTCTTTTATATTTTTTATCCGGCACATTTAATAGTACTCGGATGGCTAAAAACTTTTTTTTGAGGTTATCATTTATTGAAAAAATTTATCATTTCAATTATACTACTAGCATGTTGCCGATTTATTTTTTTACCGTATTTTTTTGTGTGTTTTCAGGTTTTTTGTTTTCCGTCGTTGAAAAAGGAACGCTAAAAGGAAATTATACCGGTACCGAATCGTTATTTTATAACAAAACGTTTTATCTGCTCTGTGCCGTCGTTGCAATTCTCCTCGCAATCGGTAAAGTTTTTTTACCGGTAAAAGCGAACAGCGCCGACGGCACGATGTATCTGATCGGAGATTTATTGCCGATTTTTATGTGCGTTGTTTTATTTTTTTTGTTTTCATTTCGGTATTTTTCAGCAGTGGGAAAATCGGATACGCTTCCGGGATTTACCGCGCAATTAAACGGTTTGAGCGTGATAATCGGTTACCTTTCTTTCGCCATCGGAATACTGCATTTGTTTTTTGCGCACGCGCTTATTCTTTAAAGTCGTATGAAACACCGGATTATTTTTTTATCCGTTCTCCTTTGTATATCCTGTACAAAAAAACTGGATATTGCCGAGTTTCAATTTCAGGATCAAGGAGAATCATTTAACGAAAATAACTTTGCCGTAATTCATGAAAAATACGTAACCAGTTTTGACATACCGGGAAGTAACGGAATTATTGTTTCGCACTTGCGGTATGCGGAAATTTTTAAAATACAGGAAACGTGTATCGTAAAAACGCAAAATGATTCGCAGGAATTGTGGATAAAAATTGATGACGGATGGGTGCTCGCTTCGTCGGTACAAATGTATAACAACGAAGATAAAGCGAAAACCGCGCGTGAACTGCTGCTGCAGGATTCGGAATAAGAGAACGTCCCATGGCTACAAAGATTTGTTTGGTTCTCACGGAAGAAACTATCGAAGGTAATATTCGCCTCGCAAAAGAATATGAAGGCTATTACGATATTTTGGAATTGCGAGTCGACTTACTTTTTTCAAATGAAACGTTTTACGTACGGAAATTTCCGTCGCTCGTGCAAGCACCGACTATTTTAACGTGCAGGCGTATGATTGACGGCGGAAAATTTAAAGACGGAGAAGGTGCGCGTTTAACGGTACTTGCAAAAGCGCTGGCTTTTTTGGATAGCGACCGCCGAAAAAATTTTGCCTATGTTGATTTTGAAAATGATTTTCCGACATCAAGTTTGGAAGAAGCGGCAAAAGCATTTGATATAAAAATCATTCGCAGTTTGCATAATTTAAAAACGCCGATCAGCAATATTGTAAAAGAACTGGATTCAATTCGTAAAACGGAAGAGGATATTGTCAAACTGGCAACGGTTGTTCCCACATTGCAGGATCTAGCCGCTCTTTTTTTACAAAGCCCCAACGCAAAAAAACCGTATATTATCACCGGACTCGGAAAGTACGGAGCCTTATCCCGCATTTTTTCTCAGCGGATCGGTTCTGAAATTGTGTATACGTTTCCGAAAAAATATATTAAAAAAAATACTTTGCAGAACGCGCTCATTGATCCGATTACGCTGACGGAACTATACGGTTTTAGACGCGTCGGTGAACAGCCGAAAATATATGCGGTGGTCGGTCGCGATGTTCAAAAAAGTAAAAGCCCTGCAATTCATAATGCAGCATTTCAAAAGCAAAACATATCCGCGTGTTATGTGCCGATTTCCGCAAATAACTTTTCCGAAGTATTTCGCTTTGCAAAAAAATTAAATATTCAGGGAATGTCAATCACTGCGCCATTTAAAAAAGCCGCTTTTGATCAAGCCGATACGGTGAGCGGTATTGTCCCGAATTTAAAAGCGATCAATACATTGGTAAATGCAAACGGCACATGGGCAGGATACAACACCGATATAATCGGTTTTGAAAAAGCATTGCTGGAATTTTTAGGCGACAGAAAAATTTCGCGGTATAAAATTGCGGTCATCGGTGCGGGCGGAGCTGCCGAAGCCGTTTGTTATGTGCTTGCAAAACTTTTAAAACAAAACTCAAAAAATAAAAGAGTGCGATTCGAAAAAAATTCCGTACATACGATAAAGCAAAACGCTAAATCTGTGTGTGTGTTTAACCGAACAAAAAGCAAAGCGGATGTACTGGCAAAACGATACGGCTTTGCATCAAGCATACTTGCCGAAACGACTGAAGCGACCGAAAAGCTGACTGAGTACGCTTCGCTGATTATCAACTGTACAACCGCAGTTTCCGTTCACGATGAAGCCGACGATCCGATTTATTTTTATACTTTTACCGGGACCGAAAAAGTTTTCGATTTGGTATATGAACCGGAGCGGACAAAACTTTTACAGCGTGCAAAAAAAAGCGGTTGTCAAATCTGTAACGGATACCGAATGTTGGAATTTCAAGCAGCAGAACAATTTAAAATTTTTACAGGAAAGGATTATGAATAAAATTTCAAGCAATGAACAAAAAATGCGTGCGGCTCATTTTGCCGTTGATTATTTGATTCAAAAAAATATTTTACATTCAAATATGAAAGTGGGTTTGGGGACGGGTTCAACGGCAGTGAAGGCGGTTGCCCGTTTAGCCGAGTATATACAAAAGGGCGTGCTAAAAAATATTGTTGCGTCTTCGACGAGTTTTCAAACAACGCTTTTGTGCGAAAAGTTCGATATACCGGTGTATTCGCTCAATGCAAAATGTATCGGCGGAAAACTGGATTTGACGATTGACGGCGCCGATGAAATTGACCCTGATAAAAATATAACAAAAGGCGGCGGCGCAGCGCTCCTTTTGGAAAAAATTCTCGCATACAATTCGGAAAAATATTTTATTGTTGCAACAAACAGTAAATGCGTGGAGCATTTAGGATGCAGTTTTCCGATTCCGATTGAAATTATCGGGGAAGCGCGAACGAGCTGTATCGCCGCGCTGAAAAAGCTTGGAGCGGATTGCGTTTTACGTGAAGGCGGCATCCCGAAACAAGGTCCGGTAATTACCGATAACGGCAATATGATTTTGGACGCCCGCTTTGAAAAGCCCTTTGATCCGAAAAGCTATGAAGATAAAATCAAGCTGATTGCCGGTGTTGTCGAAGTCGGGCTTTTTACTAAAAATACGCCGCGCGTATTTTTATGCGATGACGAAGGAAACAATACCGTTCGGTAGCAGCAGTGTCAAAAATCAGCGTTTATTTACTCAATCGTTTTCACGGTCAATAAATTCGTAGTACCCGCTTGACCGACCGGAATGCCGGAGGTAATCACCGCCAATTCGCCTTTAGAAACAAAACCGGAAGCTTTTACATCGTCTTGCGAACATTGGAGCATGTCGTCCGTGTCGGAATATCGGCGTGAAAGAACCGGCTGCACGCCCCAAAATAATGCGAGGCGATTATAAACGGCTTCATCATCGGTCAGCGCGAGAATATTGGCACGCGGTTTAAATTGTGCAATACTTCGTGCCGTTAAACCGGATGTCGTCGGTGTAATAATCGTACCGATTTTTAAACGGGCGGAAATTGTACACACCGCATGAGCAATTTCGTTCGTAATACTCGTATCTTCCGTTTTGTGAGTTTGCTTGGTCAGTTCTCGGTAGTCCATCGTCTTTTCCGTAGTATTTGCAATAGCACGCATCATCGCAACCGTTTCCACCGGATATTCTCCCGCTGCCGTTTCCCCCGAAAGCATCACACAGGACGTACCGTCCAAAATCGCATTGGTGACATCGGCAACTTCGGCACGCGTCGGACGGATATTGTGCGTCATCGATTCAAGCATTTGGGTTGCGGTAATCACCGGCTTACTGAGCGAATTTGCCAATGCAATGAGATCCTTTTGTGCAAATGCAACCAGAGCGGGTTCCACTTCTACCCCCAAATCTCCGCGCGCAACCATCACCCCGTCTGCCGCCTTGAGAATCTCCTGTGCATTGTTTAAGCCTTCTTGGTTTTCGATTTTCGCAATGATCCCTTGATGCCCGTGCGCCGCTTCAATAATGCTTTTTACCTGAAAAATATTTTCTTTGGTTTGGGAAAATGATGCTGCAATAAAATCAACCTCACTTTTAATTGCAAATTGTAAATCCGATAGATCTTTTTCACTGAGAAAAGGAACATCCATGTAAATCCCGGGAATGTTAACTCCTTTGTGATTGCTGATAACACCGCTATTTAAAGCGACACATTCAACGTCGGTGTCATTCGGAATATCAATCACCTTAAAATTTAAAAGCCCGTCATTTACTAAAATATTTCCGCCTTTTTGTACGTCGCGGGCGAGACACTGATAAGAAACAGACACAATTTCGCTCGTGCCCAAAACATTTCGAGTTGTAAACGTAAATTCCTGTCCGATCGTAATCATTTCATGACCGTTGACAAACTTACCCACGCGGATTTTCGGACCCTGCAAATCGGTCATAATCGCAATCGGCAGTTTCATTTCTTTTCGCAATTTTTTGATGAGCGCAAATTTTCGGGCATGCTCTTCCTGCGTGCCGTGCGAAAAATTAATTCGACACACATTAACGCCTGCTTGAAATAATTCCCGCAATACCGCTTCACTATCGGATGCGGGTCCCAAAGTTGCGACGATTTTTGTTTTCGGTAATATGTTCATAAAAACTTCCTCCAATTCAGATAGTGCGTTAAGGAAACGCTGTTAAAGGCTTGACGCCGTTTAACAGCATACTTTGCAAAGCAAAGTATCTCCTTCGTTGTTTCTCAATGTTCAGTATAGTGGCTCTAAACATTTGCGAAACAACGATTTTAAAGGTGGGCACTGATTAATTCTCGATTGAATTAATCAGTGCCTCCTTAATAAAACGCTGATTAAAGGCTTGACGCCGTTTAACAGCAAACTTTGCTTCGCAAAGTTTTTTTGCGAAAGCAAAGTTTTTTTTGCGAACGCAAAATATCTTCTTTATCTATTTCGTTTGAGTTTCTCCATTTTGCAATAACGTTGCAAGTCGATATTTATCGGGAAGTCGTGCCGGTTTTCCCGTTGCTTGGCTGACACAAGCCCAACCGACCTCGGCGTCGGCACAGAGGATACCGTCCTGATTGTACGCCGTTTGTTTATAGAGCCCCGATGCGGCTCCTTCTTTTACCGGCTCCACTTCAATAGTGAGCGTATCGCCGAGAAACACGGAATGCTTGTAGTTGATGTGTGTTTTTGTTACGTAAAGATAATAGCCTTCGGCGAGTAATCCCTTATAGTCAAAACCGATAGCTTCCAAATATTTCATCCGCGTATATTCAAAATAGTTGAGGTACACGGCATTATTTACATGACCATACGAGTCCAACTCATACGTCCGCACTTCAACATCAAACGTGAGCTTCACAATGTACCGCCTCCGTTACGCTTGTTCATTTTGAAGATGCATTGTTTCCAAACGCGCCATAACCGTATCGGCGAGTTTTTGCTTTTTATCTTCGCCTTCCTGAACTTGCGCGGCAACGTCATCACGAAATTGCTTGCAATCAATCACTTTACTCGCCTGTAAAATAATCGTATCTTCTTTTACGACATCGGCGGTCATATCGCCTGTCGGATTTACTTCAAGGCAGTTTCCGTTGATGGAAAGCAGCACGAGGTAATCGGACGTTTTAATGTACGAATCAATTTCGCGGATTGCTTTTTTTGTTTCGGGTTGACCCGGGCGGTACCGCGTTCCGGTTGGAAAAACCACCACCACACGTCCGTTTTTGCGCAAATTCTCCATTTGACGCATTGACGCAATGTTAATTGCGCGCGCTTTTTTGGTTTCCGCTTCGAGAACAGCCGGATCCTGAATCGCCTTGAGCGAACGTCCGGGATACACGGTAATCCGATCGTAAGCACTATTCATCATGGAAATCATGTCGCTTTCTTCACTCAGCTTAATACCCGCCATTGCAACACAGCGCTTTGCAAGTTCCACACCCTGTTCTCCCAATCTTTTTAAAAGGAGAATAATCAACGGATAGTCGAAATTACTGTAATGTTCCGGAAGGATTAAACATTTTTTTCCCGCCTGTACTTTTTCTAAAAGCTCAAACAAATATTCGCTACCAATAACGCGGGAATCGGGTTTTAACAACGGAGAAATAATGGATTCGATGAGCGTTTGCAATTGGGTATTTCCTTCTTGAAATACCGTATCACTCGTTATTTCATGCGCTTTATACGGAAATTTTTGAAACTGCGCAGCATGCTTTATAACTAAATCAGTTAGTGTCATATGTATAATAGTACTGTATTTTTCTTTTTAAAACAAGGTGTCAAAGTAGCGGCGGTTTGCGAGGTAGTCCGCTTTCGCAACCGTCAAACTAATCAATGTAACGGAATTTCCTGAAATAACAACGGTTTTTTTATCAATATTGACTGCTTGGCTTTCCGTATCGTAAATATCCGCCGTTACGGTAAAGTGTTTTGCATTTCCGGTTATTTTCACCGTATCAAAAGGAACCACCCGCGCTCCGGTTGAAAGTAAAAAAAATGCAGCCAACTCTTCCTGTGTTATACTCGTTTTTTTTTCAAGCGTACTCACCGCAAGGTACGCGGAATCACCTAAAAGATAGGCGTTTTCCGCAATCGCCTCCCAGTGACTGTCCAGTTTTATCTTTACCGAGCCGATTTTTTTTGTATCCGGTTTTGCGTTTTTATCAAGCACGAGCATCGGCTGTTTTTCTTTTTCAAAGGGAAGCTTAAAATTAAAAAACTCACCTTCGGATGCGGTAAGCCGCCCGATGCGATCGAGTTCTACAAGCGTTCTTTTTTGTTTATCGATGATTTTTTCAATACCGAAAAGCGGGATAAACGATGCCGTTTTCACTTCGGCGTTTCCACCCAAATAGGAAGCATCCACCGAAAGCGACGAATAAAAAATACTGCCGTCCTGTTTTTTTCGCTGCGCTTTTGCTGTTTCGCCCCAGCGGTAAAGTGCAGGCAGCATTTGCATGAGATAGTTGACGGCTTCGACGTCCGCTTTGTTGTCCATAGCGGTTTTTGTTAAAACATTTTGTCCGGTCAGTTCCATCGTTCCGTTCTCCGTTGTCACCGTAAACAATACGGAAATACGACGGTTTTCTTTCGGTGTGTATAAAACCGCTCCGTACGTATTCGCATCGTAGCGGAGAAACCCGATTCTGGTTTCCGCAACAAAGGTATTATCTTTGTAAATAACATAATCACCCGAAATGCTTTGCACCGCAAAGGCACCGCCGCAATACAACACGCATAACACAGCAGCAAAAATTTTTTTCATATACCACTCCACAAATTTTTAATGCTTTTCCCATCGTTTTTTATAAAAACAGCAATTAAGTTTTCAATGGGTTTCATTATATAACAACAACGCAAACAAAAAAAGGTTTACTAATGATTTATATACGTCGGATATGATTAAGAAAGCTCTGATTAATCCTCGATTGAAGTTTTTAGTGCCGCACCATGACAGACAAGGGGGCTCCTGTCATTTTGAACAAAGCGAAGAATAATCCCTGCAAGAAATGAGTCCGCGTGCAATCTTACCTTGTGTAAGGCGATCGCATTACCTTAGGTAAGATGATCGCCGTACCGTTACTACGATGATAGAGTGATACGTGTTTCAGGAAACACTGATGAAAGGCTTGACGGTCGTTTAACATCGTTTCCAACTTGTTTCTCAATGTTCAATATATAGTATTGAACATGTGCGAAACAAGAGATTTTAAAGGTGGTTACTGATTAATTCCCGATTGAATTAATCAGTGCCTCCAAAAGTTTGGTAAATTTTTAAAATTTCTCGGC
>CALDWC010000122.1 GCA_937923945.1 uncultured Treponema sp. | reverse complement strand
TCAAAACTCGCAATAGACTAAGGAAAGTCTCTAAAAACTGATGTTTTTAAAAGACCAGTTTTCAGTGCCCACCTTTAAAATCGTTGTTTCGCAAATGTTCAGAGCCACTTATACTATACTGAATATTGAGAAACAATGATGGAGATACTTTGCTTCTGCAAAAAACTTTGCGTTGCAAAGTTTGCCGGTAAACGGCGTCAAGCCTTTAATCAGCGTTTCCTAAAGCGCTTGCAGTTGCAATCCGGCAGTGCCGATCACGATGAACGCCGTTCCGATGAGGTAACCGAGCATAATCAAAAAGCGCGAAAGATTATTTCCGCCGATGTAATATTCCTGAATTACATGATAATCGGACATCATAAAACCGACGCCGCCTATTGCCATCAACACGGTTAATACGCTCGGGTTTGCAATCGCGAGCATAACCAAAAGGTATGAAAGCACCGTCGTACTGAGTAAGTACATAGTCGCCACTGCTTGTAAGCCGATAAACGCAAAAGGCTTTCGGAGAAAAATAACCTTGACGGTAAAAATAACGATAAACACCGGAATCAAAATAAGTCCTGCGATAATCGGAAATGAAACACGACTGAAGAATATCATCGAAACAACAATGAGCGCGATTTGAGCGAGCATAAAAGTAAACATACCAAAGAAAAAGCTCGCCCGTTCCCAATCATAAATGAGCAGCATATCGCCGATCCAAAACAGCACCAGAGCGGCTAAAACCAAAACGGTCATCAAAGTGAAACCGGCAGCGAACGAAGCCGCGAGATAAAAAGCGGCTAAAAGCGGCATTAGCAAAAATTTCGTAATGTCTGATAAACCTAAATTCCGTTGGTAGCAGCGTACCAAGTGGACAACCGCGACCACAACAAAGGCTGCCAACAGCAGCATCGATATAATACTAAAAATCATACATCCTCCAAAATGTAACGTGCTGAAATTTTGCAGGGAAAACGATTTTTTGTCAAGTCATTGTGCAAAATTTTTTTACACCGAAAACAAGATTGCCTTTTTCGGCAAAGAGCGAAAAACGCAATGGACACACCCCGCTTTCCGAAAACTACTGCAATAACCGTTCAAGCGCGGGGTGTGGTGTTTTTTTACGCTTCGACTTTTTTCCCGCACTCCAAAGTGCAGTATCATTTCGCTCCGAAAAATAAACTATCGCCGATGATTAATGATGATGTAGTTTCCGTGCAAGCTTTTTTTGCATTTTGTGCGAATGCGGAGAAACGATGCCGCCCTTTTTTTCGACATACTCGATGTTACTACTCAAAACCTGAAAAACCAGTTCGTTAAAACTCACGCGCCCGGCGATTTTTCGGAAATGTTCCGCCGTTTCGGTGCCGCGGCTCGGTTCGATTTTATCGGCAACAAAAATGAGTTTTCCGAGCGTCCGCAGTTTTTTCGCCCCGAACGTGTGGTACTTGACGGCTTCCAGGACCTGACTGTTTTTAACGTCGAACTTTTTTTCCAAAACGTAAGCGCCGGTTGCACCGTGCAGCAAATTGATGCGCTGCTTTTCTATTTTGGTGAGTTTTTCGCCTGTTTTATGAAAAATCTCCCGCTGTTCTTTATCGGAAAGCTCTTTGCAAATATCGTGTGCGAGTCCCGAAAAATACGCAAGTTGAACCGTTTTTTTTCGTTTTCCGTACGTTTTCGCCAACTGTTGTGCATATCGCGCAACATGGTACGAATGAGCGAGCCGCTCCTTAGAAAGATTTTTTTGAAGGTAGAGTTCAATTTCGTTCAGCTGTTTTTTTAATTTTCTATTCATTTTTGTACAGTCCGTTTTCTCTAATATAGCGATATGTCGAATTTTGTACAAGATACCGCCACGCTTTATTTTGCGCAATAGCCGTGCGGATGTAGGTCGAAGAAATTTGGAGCGTTTCGTTTTGCAATTGGATAAAAGGCGGAACGGATTTTTGCTGCGGCATAGCTTCTGATGTCTTTTTTGTAGTTTTTACGGTAATTTTTTTGCCGTTTTCAACCATAGTTTTTGCGGGACGATTTCCGACAATTAAATCGGTTAATGCAAGGAGTGTTTCGGCATCTTTCCACGCGTAAAAATTTTCCAGCAAATCCGCCCCGATAATCAAACCGAGTTTTCCGTCAATCAAATAGCGTTCATAGCAATACCGCACCGTGTCAATCGTATATGAAATTTCCTTGCGTTTCAGTTCAAAGTCGTCCACGGCAAAATGCGGATTATCCTGCGTTGCCGCTTCAAGCATGGCGAGTCGGTGCGGTGCGGAAACCGTTTGCGCATTTTGCTTAAACGGTGAAATATACGCCGGAAAAAAAATAATGCGGTCAAAACCCAATTCGAGGTACACGTTTTCTGCAAGACTTAAATGTCCGTTATGTACCGGATTAAAAGAGCCTCCCAATATCGCGATTTTCATAACCGGCTATTTTTTCGGCTTGCGTTTTTTACTCAAACTAACGGTTGCACCGAAATGATCTTTTTCCGTATTTTGCGAAAAACGCTCATCAAAGTAACTGTCGTCCAATTCCTGTTCCATAAAATTTTGTTCCGGCTCAAAAATATTAACTAATCCGATTTTATTCGACAGTTCCTCCGCAGTTATTTTTTCGGTTTTGCTTTTGCGTTTTTGCTCTTCGGTTTCAATCAGCGCCACCATTGCCTTTTTCAATTCATCCAAGCCCCAACGGTTAAACACTGAAATGCCGAGTACGTTCATCTCGGGAAAATCCGTTTTCAACTCCTGTAAACGTTCAGTAGCTCCCGGCATATCCAGCTTTGAGCCGACCAGAATGCGCGGGCGATTTTTGAGTGTTTCAGAATAATTTGCCAGTTCCTGTTTGAGAATCGTATACGCAGTTTTATAGTTATCTGCTGAAAGGTCAACTAAAAAAACCAGTCCGTAAGTGCGTTCAATATGCTTGAGAAATTTTGTGCCGAGTCCGTATCCGGTACTGGCTCCTTCCAAAATACCGGGAATATCCGCTAAAATAACATCGCGTTCATTGTTCACTCGCAACACACCGAGGTTCGGAATTTTGGTGGTAAAAGGATAGGGAGCAATTTTCGGGCGGGCATTTGTGTAGTAGTCCAAAAGCGAAGATTTACCGGCGTTCGGAAAACCGACAAAGCCGATATCCGCAATAATGCTCAGCTCAACTAAAAGCGTTCGGGTTTCGCCTGCCTGTCCCGGAAGCGCCGTTCGCGGGGCTTGGTTTACCGAGCTTTTAAAGTGACAGTTGCCCCAGCCGCCGTTTCCGCCCTCGAGAAAAACAAAGGTGCCTTCGTCGGCATCACCAAAGTCATGAATCAGTTTACCGGTTTTCGCATCTTTAATAATGCAACCCGGCGGCAAAAAAATCGTGCAGTTTTCACCGTCACTCCCGTGTTTTTGCCGACCCTGACCGTCCTGTCCGTTTTTTGCTTTGAACGTTTTTTTATAGCGTAAATGAACGAGTGTCCGTAGATCCTGTTTAATTTGAAAAACAACATCACCGCCGCGTCCACCGTCGCCGCCGGCGGGACCACCGTTCGGAACGTATTTTTCACGTCGAAAAGCGACACAACCGTTACCTCCTTTACCGGAGCTCACCGTTATTGTCGCTTCATCTGCAAAATGTATCATAGAATAAAAAAATACTTGCTTCGATCTCTAAAACCGCAAGCAATTTTCGCTTATCGTCGGCTTTTAAGCTTCCGCTGCAATAACCGATGCATATCGTCTGCCGCGTCTTTCGTCAAATTTCAAAACGCCGTCTGCAACTGCAAAAAGGGTATAATCTTTTCCGCAGCGGACATTATTTCCCGGATAGATTTTTGTTCCGCGCTGACGCACGATAATCGTTCCGGCGGTAATCGTTTCACCGGCAAATTTTTTTACTCCCATTGATTTCGGGTTTGAATCGCGTCCGTTTTTAGCGCCGCTTCCGCCTCTTTTTCGAGCCATAATATTCTCCTGTTTTTATAGTTTTTAGAAAGTTATTTTATCTTTTTTTTGTTTTATTTCCAAGATAACATTGTTCGGGTATTCCGCAGTAAGAGATTCAACGCCGACTTTTACCAATCGGGCGAGAAAGCGCAAATCATTCCGCAATGCGGAAACGCTGCCGGAATGCACCGAAAGGGAAAAACTTCCCCTGTTTTCCGCTTTAACGCTACACGCCCCGTCCAAATAAAGTGCGACCGTCCGCACCAAGAAACTGACGGCAGCACAAACGGGGTCGGAACCGAAAAATCCCGCTTCCGCATGACCTGCCGCCGTAAGCTCACAAAGCTCGTCCGCTTCACCGAGCGTTAAAACGATTTTAACCACAATTTACGCGTGAATACCGTCAATTTTAATTTTCGTATAATGCTGTCGGTGTCCCCGCATTTTGTGGTAGTCTTTTTTGCTGTTGTATTTGTATACCAAAATTTTTCGACCACGAAAGTTTTCCGAAACCGTTGCCGTGACTTTTGCACCGGAAACATACGGTGTTCCGACACTCACTGTTGCATCGTTTTTCAGCAAAAGCACTGAATCAATTTCTAATTTTGTACCGACATCTTCATTTAAACGGTCTACAATAATTTCGTCGCCTTCAGCAACTTTGTATTGTTTACCTTTGTAATCAATAAGTGCATACATAATTCTATCCTCACAAAAATTCAACCTTTGTACGGGAAACAGGCACAAAAGTATTTTGGTATTATAGTATAATCGCAAAAAAAAGTCAAGTCGCATATTCAAAAAAGCACCCTTTACTGCGAATTTAAATCCGGCTAAACTCACCGCCCACCGTAACCGATAATAAAAGCGGTAAGAAAGATGAGTGAAAAAAAAGATATTGCGTTTTTATTAAAAGCATTTGCACTAAACCAAAATACAGCCCAATTCGAGCTGATTGATTTTTGCCTTTTTGTACAACGTTATTCCGCAAAATTTTGCGATCGGGAACCCGAATTGGCGGATTATACCAATATCGGCACGGAGGAAATGGCATCACTCCTTCGTGAAATGAAAAACAACGGTGAAATTGAATATATTCCTCACGCAAACGGAAATGCGACTATTATTGTTGCCCATTATTACGTTGAAAAAATAAATAAAATCTACCATGCGATTTCTGAAAAACCGGCAATTCCGTTTCCGACACGGCAGGATTTACCGAAAGACATAACCGATAAATTTTTAAAAAAACTTGCGCTGGACGACGAATTCGCAGAATTAAAACCGTCGAGTAATACCCGCGAATTTATTTATGAACTCAATTTCGGAGCATCGCTTCCTCTTTTAGTGTTTCCTTCTTCAATGTCGAATGACACTATTATGATGTATTCACTGCTTAAATTGCGTGAATACTTACAGAAGGATGAAAGCGGCGATTATATTTACAAGCGATTGATAACGGCAAACAGCGGAAAAAATTTTACGATTAAAACATTTTTGTCGAATATTATGCAACATCCGTCGGAAGCCCTCAATACAATAAAGCAGGCAAGTGAAATTTATTTATTGTGGGGACAAATCTGTACGTTTATTATTCAGGAGTTCGACAAAAAAAGTGAAAAACTGGCGGATGAACTCTCCCTTTTGCAGGGCATCCGCATTATTGAATTTATGAGTACGTATTATCGGACGAAAAATCAAAAAAAACTACAAAGCGAAACTGCCCTGAAAAATTTACGCTTGTGTTTGCAGCAGCCGCCGTATTATTTTACGCTTTTAGGAATCGCCAACTTCAAAGACTCCCGCGGAATTCCGCTTTTAGGGCAGTACGAACAAGCCGATTTACAAAACTATATCAACACCGCAACGACTGAAGTAGGCGAATACAGTTTACCCGATTTATTGATGTTCAAAAATGAAACAGGCGAAACATTTTTTGTCATGACGGCAAAAGTAATTCCTCTCATTATTTATCTCATCAACCAAAGCCGAAAAAAAATTCAGGAAGAAGCGGTACACACCATGAAAGATGATTTGCTGAATTTTAATAAAACAAATGCGATGAAAGAGGACAAAGCATTTGATGATTTTTTAAGAGCAATTACTAAAAACTTTGCAAATAATTTATACTCGCTTTTAACGTCAAAGTTTTTATCATCGGTTGCAAACGATAAAAAAATAATTGAAACGCAGGCGATTGAATATTCCCGAATTTTTCCGCAAGGGAGACTCGCCCCGTATTCAAAACTTTTGTTGATTGATCGTGAAGAAACGGTAAAAGACGCGCAAATATTGTTACCGTTTTGGTACGGCATCCCGATTTTGTATACGATTATCTCTTTCTTTAAGCGAAAAAAGCAGGAAAAAAAAGAATCCGCCAAAACGGAAAATAAAAACCAAAAAAGTGAAAACAAACCGACTGAACGAAAACCGACCATCACGGAACGCGCCCGTGACTTGAAAGCGGAATTGATACCGGAAGGAGAAACCTACGAGTCGGTGATGGAAAAATATTTAAGTAACTGGAATCAAAATCTAAATCCGACGCTGCGGGATAATTTAACCGAAGATGTAAACTCCCTCATCCGCGATTATGTTCGCGGTATCCAGCGAACACTCAACGTCAACACCCTCACGCCGGAGCGGATTTCCGAACTTGCTAACCGCGTGGCTAGCACTCCGTCGCTTTTGCAAATTCCGGATAAAAATGCTTTGCAAAAATATTGCGAACTGTACATCTTGGATTTGATGCAAAAGTTTTTTTAAAGGACAAGTTTTATTCACCGAAAGCTTTTTTGCATAAAACAAAATCGGGTGCCGTGAATGCGGCACCCGGCTTTTTTTTGCGATGAGTTTTATCCGCCCCCGCTTTATCGTCGGGCACAATTTTTTCAAAAAAAATTGTGCCGTTCTTCTCCGCTCGGTACGCTTCGGTGAAATTTCGGTATAAAACTTGCGGTGTGCGGGAAAGAACTTTTTTACCGATGCGCTTCGCCCCCGCATCTTTGGCGGTTACCGCAGTAATTTTGGAAAAGCGGGGGCGTCCGTTGGGAAAAAGGCGATTTCGGTTTGTATCAGATACGCCTTGTTGTGAAAAAAAGATTCCGTATCTTATCGATTCGGGTACGGCTCCAAAAATGCGTGGAAGTGCCGCATCGGGAGATTGTGTCCCCATACGATGCGCATGTTCGGGATACTTTCGCGGTCTTCGTAGAGCGCCTTGACCGCCGCAATCACGTAGTCCAAATGCTCTTGCGTCAAGCGGCTGCGGTCAATCGCAAAGCGGACAACGTTCGCAAGCTCCGCTTGTTGTTCCGGCGTTTTAAGATCGTACTCCATCGAAAAGTCCCCGAGCTCCGCAACACGGATTCCGTACCGACGAATCAGTTCGAGCGAAAAGCCTTGACCGGCGAAGGTGGTGTGATCGCGCTTGCCGTCAAAAAATTCGTCCATGTTAATGTAGACCGCGTGCCCGCCCGCCGGCAGCACGACGCCTTTTACGCCGGCGCGGTAAAAACCATGCGCGAGGTATTCGGCTTGCTTGACTCGTTCGTCCAAGTAATTAAAGTTGCAGCTTTCGTACAAACCGACTGCAAGCGCCATGATGTCGCGTCCCGACATACCGCCGTACGAATCGTTGCCGTAGCAGGAAATTTGTTTCACTTTGAGTAAAACGCCGATGTCGGTTTTAACACTGCCGTCTTCGTTGAACTCCGAAAAGTTTTTCCAAAATAAGCCGCGGTCACGGAATGCGAGCATGCCACCCATGTTTGCGTGTCCGTCTTTTTTTGCGGACATACAAAATACATCGCAGTATGAAAACAGTTCCGTTGCGATTTCCGCGATTGATTTATCGGCGTAACCTTCTTCGTTCATTTTAATAAAGTAACAGTTTTCCGCCCAGCGCGCCGCATCAAACACGAGCGGAATATTATATGTATGCGCGATGCGGTTAATTTCGCGGATATTACCCATCGAAACCGGTTGTCCGCAAATCGGATTATTTGTAATGCAGGTAAAAATAAGCGGAA
This sequence comes from uncultured Treponema sp., assembly GCA_937923945.1. Classification (GTDB taxonomy): domain Bacteria; phylum Spirochaetota; class Spirochaetia; order Treponematales; family Treponemataceae; genus Treponema_B. The sequence continues at coordinate 2,336 of CALDWC010000122.1, read as the reverse complement.
TATTTTCGGGACCTACCGCTTTGATTAAAGTTTCCAGTTTTTCAATATCCATATTTCCTTTGAAAGGATTTTTTTTGTAGCTTCCTCCCTCGGGGATTTCATACAAAAGTTTTTTGTTGTAGAGGTTCCGAGGAATGGAGCCCATTTGTTTTATATTTCCCTCGGTGGTGTCAAAATGTCCGTTTGAAGGAATCGTAAACACTTTTCCGGGATGGCGCTTCGTCAATACGTTGCGGACAATTTCCATTAAAACCGATTCGGCTGCCCGCCCCTGTTGAATGATAAACGTATTCGGACGTTCCATTTGAGCCGCACCTCCGTTGAATAATCCCCCCTCGTACTCGGCGAGGTATACTTCTTTCATCATTTTTTCAACGTCGCGGCAATCGGTACGGACGAGGTCGAGAATTTTTTTCCAGTGTTGTTCACCGCCGCGTTCAAAAATATCGCGGAAAGTGTCCAGCAAAACATAGTAACCGGTGTTGCGCCCGTAGGCTTCATCACCGAGGAAAAGTGCCGCCCATTGCTGGTTCGTCATCGCGGTGGTTCCGGAATCGGAAAGCATATCAACGGTCAGCATCCCCGAAGGAAACGCAAACTCATTATAGTGGGTTGCTTTCAACGCACGTTCGCGCTGTTCAACGGTAACATTCGGAAGATCGCGAACTGCAAAAGTAAAATGGTGCGGTGTCGGTACATTCAAAGGATAATTTTTACTCATCATTAACTCCAATTCGGCAGGCGGGTGCTGCCTTCTTTTTATGGGTTATATTTTATCGGAGCTTTTGAAAATTGTCCATACCGGTCGACAATAATAAAAATGATACGGCGTTTTTTTTTATCGCGGTATCGTATGTAGCGGAACTACTTCATAGCCGTAGGTAGCGAGCAAGTCCAAAAGTAAATCCAACCTGTCATACAAATAGTCGCTACGGTTTTTTACCGAGCCGAGCTGTATCGGAATAATCGCGTTGTCCGATATGTTCTCCATGATGTAGTTAACCAGCGCATAAGAATTGTTGTTAATGCAGGGCAGTGCATGTTCATCGTCGGTATCGATCCAATCCGGCAGGATCAAAGTCGGCAGCACAAATTCGTAGCCGGCGTTTTTTGCCGCAGCGATAACCGCTTGCGACGAAACATAGTACGGCGTGTGCCAAAAAAGGGAAAGTTCCGCTTTCGTCGCAGTGAAAAAAACGTCTTCGGTTCGTGCTAATCCGCGGGTAATAAACTCATCGGTGATAGTGTATTTGCTGTCGCTTACATTGAGCGGTGCTAAAAAAAGAGACGCACACTGCTGACCGGTACGTACGATTTCTGCAATCTCTGCCGGAGCATGTTCAATCACTTCGCTGGTTAAAAAAAATGTCGCCGGCGTGTTGTTTTTTTGCAAGGTAAAAAGCACATCCGCTAAACCGCCCGTGTTTTCCATCACATCAAAAATAAGCGCAACTTTTTTCGATGCGGTTTGCGCATGCCGCGGTTCAAAACCCGAATCGCTTGAAAAGTTTTTTACGAGCGGCTCCGTTCTCAAACCACGTACTGACCGAAAATAAATCATGTTGGAAAAAATTCGGTTTGCACGATCAATGTAAACACGGTAATTTTTGTTGTGCGATTTTTTCGGCTGGAGCGTCGTTTCAGCCGAATTGCGCAGCGGATACCAATATAACGCTGCGGCGTTTTCCAAAATTGCATTGCTGCTTTTTGACTTTGCTAAAATTTTTTTCTCGTCCTTTGACCAGCTGAAATCCGCAACTTGCGAAATCAAAAGCATTTCCGTTTTACCGGCGGCTACGTCAATTTTGGTCAGTTCGGAATCGGTACCGATGATCAGAACATCGTCGGTTAACCAAATACTTGAAACAATAGTATCCGCACGAATAGCAATCACCGTTTTGTCCGTCAGTAAATTTTTTACCGAGTAGGATTTATTTTTTTTGATAAGCGCAAACCGGGCGTCCGTACTGATACTCAACACGGATTCATCGGCTACCGTTTTAAAAGGAACGAATGCATTGTTTTCCACTTTCCATGCGGAAACCTTTTTGTCTGTTCCGTCTGTGATTTCAAACCAAACAATGGGTTTCTTTCCGTTCCAAAAAACTTTTATTGCGGAAATATGCGGCGGCAACAAAAGATACGGAATACTCGCGTTCGCAGCATTTTTTTCCACAGCTTGAAAATCCCAAAAGTACAAATGTTTTTTTTCTTTTAGCAGCAAAAGCGAATCCGTGCTGTTGTTGAAATAAACGCGGTCGCAAGCACTCGAAAATTCAAACGGAATATGGTGTACTTCTTTTTTTATTTGTACAAAGGAATCGTACAACGATGAC
>CALDWC010000121.1 GCA_937923945.1 uncultured Treponema sp. | reverse complement strand
AAGATATGAAAAAATTTTTATCAGTGGTGATGACGTTCGGTATCACGGTACTTTTGTTGATGACGGTTTTACAATCGAGTCGGTATATCCGTTTGCAAAATGAATTGCGGGATTACCGCGAGCGCGAAGAAGCGTTGATTACCGGAAATGCAAAAAAAATTTCGGCGATTGCAATTTTAACCAGTCCGTCGCGGATTGAAAAAATTGCGTTGGAAGATTTACAAATGAGAAAAGCGGAACCTTCCGAAATAATTCGAGTGAGGTTAGGGGATTGAGTGCGGTATGGGTGTACAGGCTGAAAATTCAAAAACAAACATCCTTTTAACGTATGACGAGCTGTGCAGCGCAAGTTCCGGTTCCGTTCTTTATAACGGGGCGGCAGGAAGCGGCATCGTTTCGGTTGCAGTTGACAGCCGAAATTGCACGGCGGGTTCGCTCTTTGTTCCGCTCCGCGGTGCCGCGCAGGACGGTCATGCGTATTGTGAAGCGGCGCTGAAAAACGGATCGGTTTGTTTTTTTGTTGATGAAGTATTTTTAGCCGAGCATATCGAACAGTTATGCGATTTATGTAAACGGTACAGCGCCGTTTGCATTGCCGTAAAAAACACCCTCACAGCATTGCAGGATTGTGCTGCATTTTATTTGAAAAAATTTCCGAAGTTGATACGAATCGGTGTTACCGGTTCGAGCGGCAAAACAACGACAAAAGAAATTTTGGCGGCAATGCTCAGTCAAAAATATAAAACGGTTTTTTCAAAGGGCAATTTAAATTCGGAAACGGGTTTGCCGCTTTCCGTGTTTACGATTAAAGCCGATGATGAAGTTGCGGTGTTTGAGTTGGGAATGAATCGTAAAAACGAAATTGCGGAATTGGCAAAAGTGTTCCGTCCGCAGTATGCGTTGATCACCAACATCGGGATGGCACACGTAGGAATGTTAGGCTCGCAAGAAAATATTGCGCGTGAAAAAAAACAAATCTTTTCATATTTTGATTCGTCGTGTTACGGTTTTATTCCGCACGGTAAATTTACTTCGCTTTTAAAAAAAGATATGCAAGGCACCTTTGTTGTCGTTGACGCTGAAAAAATTTTAGCGGCAAAGTTTTTATCGCTTGTCGATTTGGGCGAAAACGGTTTTGAGTTTGTCTACGGCGGAGAGAAAACTCATTTTCATTTGGTGGGTAAGCACAATCTTTTAAATGCGGCTTTGGCGGTAACGGCTGCGGAAGTTTTAAAACTCGATGCCGCACAAGTGAGGGCGGGGCTTGAAACGGTTACCGCGTTGTACGGGCGGGCGGAAATAAAAAAAGGGAAGGTTACTTATTTATTTGATATTTATAACGCAAATCCGCAGAGTATGTCCGCCTCCTTGGATTTTGTTGCGACGTTGCCGGTAAAAGGAAAAAAAATAGCGGTACTCGGTTCGATGATGGAACTGGGAGAGTATTCGCTTGATGCACATAAAAAAATAATTGATAGAGTTGCTGCAAGTGATATTGACACGTGCTTTTTGTACGGCGATGATTTTGTAGCTGCGTTTGAAAAATCGCATTATACCGCAGATAAGTTTTTCTGTTTTAAAACAAATGCGGCGGCGGAATTGAAAAAAAACTTGGAAGCAAAAATTGTGCCGGATGATTTTGTGCTGCTGAAAGGCTCCCGCAGTTTACAGCTTGAACAATTCGTTTCAAGTTTGGAGGAACGGATATGAAAGTTGCACAATATATAACGCCTGAAAAAAATATCATCACCGAAAATTATAACTTTATTTTTATTATGGTGGTGATTTTACTGCTAGGCTTGGGCTTTACGGTTTTGTATTCCGGATCACTCAGTTACGGCGCACGTTTTTTTGATGACCCGCTTTATTTTGTGAAGCGACAGGCGGTGAATTTAGTTTTAGGTTTGATCGCATTATTTTTTTGCAGTTTGGTGGAGCATGAAACGCTGCGGAAGCTTTTACCGTTTATTGTGTTGGGAACTTTTATTCTTGCAGTGTTACCGTTCGTTCCGGGTGTACGTTGGGCGCGGAACGGTTCTGCCCGCTGGGTAAAGTTTGGCAAGTTTATTTTTCAACCTTCGGAATTTATTAAGCTGACGATTGTGCTTTTTTTAGCAAATTTTTTTGATAAAAAACAACAGCAGCTTGACGAACCGCTTGTTTCAATTTTTCCGCCGTTTTTGGTATGCGGCGCTTTAATTTTTCTCGTGTATTTGGAGCCGGATTTTTCAACGGCAATGTTTTTGACTTTTTTAACCGTGCTGATGTTTTTTATTGCGGGAGTCGGCTTGAGTTGGTTTTTAAAAGGTTTAATTTGTTTTTTGCCGATTGCCGTTATTATGGTTTTATCAAAAGCGTATCGACTGAACCGAGTGCTGGCGTTTTTCTATCCGGAGCACGATCCGCTCGGCGGAAGTTACCAAGTCAATGCCGCGATTAAAGCGATTACAAGCGGCGGGCTTTTAGGTACCGGCTTGGGTAACGGTTTACAAAAAATTTCGAGCGTGCCGGAAATTTATTCCGATTTTATTTTTGTCGTGTGGGCGGAAGAAATGGGCTTTATCGGTGTGCTTTCATATTTTATTTTACTTTCAGCATTTGCATTTTTAGGTTTTCGTATTGCCGTAAAATCGGAAGATAGTTTTTTAAAGTTTTTAGCCTTCGGCTCCACTGCAAGTATTGTGTTTCAGTCGATTTTAAATGCGGCTGTGGTGTCGCGGCTTGTTCCTGCAACGGGTATTCCGATGCCGTTTTTTTCGTACGGCGGTTCATCGTTGATTGCAACGATGTGCTTTTGCGGATTTATCATTAATGTATCACGGCATAAAGGGGGAAAAGAACATGTCTGATCTGGCGTTCGGTAAAACGATAGTGCACGAAGAATCACCGGCGGAGATTTCCGTTACGCAACGAAGTAAATTTCGGACATTCGGTTTGATCTTTGCTTTTGCATTGATTGTATTGGCGCTGGTGTTGCTCCTGTGCTACTATTTTTTGTTTTTACCGCAGTCATCCATTGCAAAAATCACTTTTAGCGGTAATACGGTGCTGAGTGAAGTCTTTTTAAAAGAAAAGAGCGGATTAACAAATTCTTTAAAGTGGAATCAAATTGACAGTGCGCAAATCGCAAAACGCATCGCAAGTATTTCCTCGGTTGAAAGCGTCGCCGTTGAAAAAAAATTACCTGACTCCGTTTTCGTTAAAATAACGGAACGTAAACCGGTTGCACTCACGTTTGTGCAGCTTGAAGACCGAACCGTTCCCGCTTTTATTGATAAAAACGGCGTTGTGTTTACTTCAAAAGAATTGAAGCCGGATGATTTAATTGTAATAAGCGGATTGAGTTTTGAAAGCTTTAGCGAAGGAATGTATTTAAACTCGGAATTATTGAAATTACTGCATGATATTTTTGTGCTGCAACATACCGAGAAAAAACTTTTAAATCAAATTTCCGAAATTAAAGTTGTGGCAAAAAAATACGCCGGTTATGAATTGATTTTGTTTCCGCTTGGTGATAGAATCCGGGTACGAATACGGGATGAGTTAACCGCTGAAGTGATTGAACACGCAATGTTGGTTTTAGATGTAGTGCAGGGGTTAAAAAAATTTACCGGTGTGCAGGAAATTGATTTACGAAGTGGCATTGCGGTTATTGAAAATGATATCCAATCGGTGGTAAAAAAAGGCGGCGAGGATGAGTGAAACACTAGTCGGTTTAGATATCGGATCAAGTAAAATTAGGTCTGTTGTTGCAGAGCGCCTTTTAACCGGAGCGTTACAGGTTACCGGTGTCGGCGTTACCGATTCGGAAGGTTTGCGACGTGGCGATGTTGTCAATATTGAAAAAACGGTTGAAGGAATTAAAGCGGCAATCGAGTCGGCTGAGTTCATGTCCGGTTCTGAAATTACCGAATGTGCGGTGAGCCTCGGCGGGGTTCACATCGAAGGTTTTAATTCGACCGGTGTTGTTCCGATTGCCGATAAAGGAAAACGCGAGCGGGAAGTGGACGGTGCGGACATAGCAAATGTGATTCGGTCAGCTCAGGCGGTGGAAATTCCGCGGGACAGAAAATTTATTCACGTAATTCCGCAAAGTTTCAGTGTTGACAGTCAAAAGAACATTAAAGATCCAACGAATGTAATCGGCGTGCGGTTGGAATCGAATGTGCATATTATTACGAGTTCGGCAACCGCGATTGAAAAGATAAGTCAGTCTGTCGCGCGGAGCAACTTAAAAGCAACGGTGATGATGTGTCAAAGTTTGTGTGCGGTAAAGTCCGTAATGACCAACGACGAACAGGAGCTCGGCTCGCTGTTGATTGATATTGGTGGAGCGACGACTAATGTTATTGTGATGAAAAACGGTGCGCCGGTGATGACGTTTACGATAGGCGTCGGCGGAAATAATTTAACGAGCGATTTGGCGATTGTTGAAGGTATTTCCATTGACACTGCTGAAAAAATAAAAATAAAAGACGGGTGTTGTTACTTGGATTTGGTGGATACGGATGAAGAGGTTTTAATTGCGGGAATCGGCGGCAAAGCTCCGGTACAAATATCTCGAATGAGGATTGCGGAAATTTTGCAGTCTCGGTTACAGGAATTGTTTTTAATTATTAAAAATAAAGTAGAGCAAGTTTTAAAACCGAACTTTTTAAATGGAAGTATTATTTTGTGCGGCGGTTCGTCATTGTTGACCGGAGCGACTGAGTTGGCAAGTGCGGTGTTTGATTTTTCATCGGTTCGTTTGGGGATTCCTTCGATGCTCGGAGGACTTACCGGTGAATATCGAAGTCCCGAGTTTGCCGTTGTACTCGGTTTACTGCTTGAGCAAAATGAAAATAAAGCCGGCTTTGCTGCGGCAGAGGCGGTGAAGGAAAAAAATAAAAAAGGCGGTTTCAGTGAAAAAATGAAAAATTTTTGGGATAACCTTTTTTAAAACAAAAGGAAGTATGCTGATTAAAGGTTTGACGCCATTTAACAGCGCTTTCTATAGGAGCCTTTGAAACCTGAAGCTTTTAGAGACTCTTTGTTGTATACTATTTTTGGATGTCACACAGGCTACTGTGTAAAAATTATACGGCATTTTGCTGTAACCCATTGGGAGGGGGAAGATGGATTTTAATATTTTAGATGACGACACCAGTAGGTCGCCGGCGGTTATCAAGGTAATCGGTACGGGCGGAGCCGGCTCAAATGCGGTTAATCGAATGATTGATTCGGGTTTGCAGTTTGTTGAGTTTATTGTGTCGAACACCGATGCACAGGCGCTTGCATATTCGCATGCGAAAACGAAATTGCAAATCGGTGCAAAGCTGACATCGGGACTCGGTGCAGGCGGTAAACCGGAAGTCGGTGAAAAGGCGGCTGTTGAAGATACGGATAAAATCCGCCAAGCGATTTCCGGTGCGAATATGCTTTTTATTACGGCGGGAATGGGCGGCGGAACGGGAACCGGATCGGCTCCGATTATTGCACAAATTGCAAAAGATGAAGGCATACTCACGGTTGCGGTGGTAACGAAGCCTTTTGCATTTGAAGGTCCCGCAAAAATGAAGCTTGCAAAAGAAGGAATCAGAAAACTTTCCGAAAACGTCGATTCGTTGATTGTTATTCCGAATGATGCGCTTTTAAAAATTTCCGACAAGCAAACGACTTTGACGGAAGCGTTTACGCGTGCCGATGATGTATTGCGTCAAGCGGTGCAAGGAATTTCCGATTTGATTTTAAAACCGGGTATTATGAATGTTGACCTTGCGGATGTGGAAAGTGCAATGCGCGGACAGGGAAATGCACATATGGGCGTCGGAACTGCATCGGGTGAAAACCGCGCGGTGAATGCGGCAACTTATGCGGTTGATAATCCGCTGTTGGAAGATTCCGGAATGGAAGGTGCAAAAAATATTTTAGTCAATATCAGCGGTTCGTCGTCATTAACGCTTTCTGAAATTTCCGAAATCATGAGCATTATTAACCAAAAGTCCGATCCCGAAGTTAACATAAAAGTCGGTGCATGGCAGGACGAAGGAATGGGAGACGCAATCAGCGTTACCTTGGTTGCAACCGGTTTTCCCAGTTCAAATTTTTTGGAGTATGCAAATAATGATAATAAAGATGCAAAGCCTGCAGTTGCAACGGAAAAAATGAATTCATCGCTCGGTGATTTTGTTACTTCAACGGAGTTTAGCCAAATGAAAACCAGACAGCCGGTTTTAACCGGCTTGGAAAAACGGAATGCGGTACAAAAAAGTTTTGAGCTTCATGAAACCGTTGCCGAGCCTGAAAAAAAATTTACGGCAAAGTCATTGAATATCAAGTTGCCGGCTGATGATATTGACTTGGATGTTCCGACATTTTTACGGCAAGGAAGGTAAAAGGCGTTGTATTTTTATTTCGGTGAAAGCGATGCAAGGTAACAATACGAGAGTGTAAACGTGAAAGATTATGTGAAAGCCTTTTCGGGATATTTACTCAGTGCATGCAATTATTCAAAGCTCACGGCGGAAACTTATTGCGAAACGGTTCGGAATTTTTTTTCGACAATGCAGGTTGATGCGGAATCGGCGAGTGAGGATGATTGTTTAGAATTTTTTTATTTGAGGAGTAAAGACGGTACTATGGCGAAAACAATTGCAAAAGACATTGCCGCACTGTCTTCATTCTTCGATTTTTTAATTGTTTCAAATGTGCGGGAAGATAATCCGGTGCAAGCGGTTGAACGTCCGCGTCGGGAACGGACATTGCCGCGGGTTTTATCCGAAGCTGAAGTTGATACGTTGTTGAAAACAATTCCGATCGATACGCCGAGCGGTTTGCGGGACGCAGCTTTGTTTGAATTGATTTATTCCAGTGGCTTGCGGATTAGCGAAGCAATCAATCTTTCACTTGATGATATTTTTTTTGATGAGCTGATGTTAAAAGTGATTGGCAAAGGAGACAAAGAGCGGTTAGTACCGTTCGGTGATATTGCAAAAGAAAAACTCTTGCGTTATTTGCAATTTGGACGCGATAAACTTCTCAATGAAAAGGTAAGCGAAAACACAAAAACGAAAGGAGCTGTTTTTTTAAATGTTCGTGGTACGCGCCTAACGCGAAAAGGTGCATGGAAGCGTTTGCAAAGCATACAAGCCGCTTCCGGAGTACATACAAAAATTCATACGCTGCGGCACTCGTTTGCGACACACTTACTGCAAGGCGGTGCTGATTTGCGCTCAGTGCAGTGTTTGCTCGGTCATGCGAATATTTCAACGACACAAATTTACACGCATATTGCAAATGATACCTTGCAGGAGTCGCATAACAAAATTTTTAATGAGGAGTTTCACATTGAAAAATAAATTCATTATTCCGGTAGCGCTGATTTTGCTTTTAACATCGTGCAACAATCGGGAGTTTTTAAAACGAATGCAGGAAAACGAAGAAGGCGTGCATCGTCCGACAACCGTTGCAGAATTGCAGAATGCAATTTCAAAATACGAACGCCGTGTTGACGATATCATGCTTGCACAAAATAGAATTGCAATTTGGTACAAGATGCTCGGGACAAGGTACGTTGATGCAAAAATGTATATCAAAGCGCTCGAAGCGTTTACTTCCGCGTTGGAATACTATCCTGACAATCATAACCTTTATTACGAAATTGGATTTTGTGCATCAAAGATTGCAAAAGGTTTTGCAAACGTTGCAGCGGAAGCAGGTCATGATGCGGCATACTATTATGAGCTTGCGGTAAATTCTTACATGCAAGCTTTGGCATTGCAGCCGAATTACACCAAGTCGGCATACGCATTGGCGGTTTTGTATGTATATGAGTTAGGTGAAAGCGACAAAGCAATTTCCGTGTTACTTCCGGTTGTTGAACGCGAACCGAAAAACTATGATGCGTTATTCGTGTTGGGGGCGGCGTATTACTTGGAACAAAAGTATGATGATGCAATCCGCACGTACAAAGTTATTGTAGAAAATGCAAAAGATGAAAACGTTGTTGCGAGTGCCAAAAAAAATATTTTGCAAATTGAATCTGGACAAAAATAATGACGGAACGGAAAATTTTTGAATTAACAATTTCGCTGCTTACGTTTTTAAAAACGCGTGAGAAAAAAAATCTTGCGGAACAGTTTTCCCGTGCGGATGATGTTTTTAATTTAAATATAAAAGACGTTTCGTTGCTGATCGGAAGAAGTATCAAAGTAAAAGATTTTAAGTTTGAAAATCTCAAAGCAAAATTGGAGCGGAGTGTACGGATTATCGAAAACTACAAAATCGAATTAACGTCGGTGTTTGATTCCGATTATCCGCACCTTTTGCGTGAAATTTCCGAACCTCCTTTTATGATTTTTTCACGCGGGAAAAAATTGAACGAGCAGCATAAAATTGCCATCGTCGGTACGCGTCGTCCTACCGGAAAAGGAATGCAGTTTGCGTTTGACAGTGCAAAAACATGTGCAGAAAAAAATTATGCTGTTGTGTCGGGACTTGCGCTCGGGGTAGATGCGTTTGCACATAAGGGCGCGGTGAGTGTAAACGCGCCGACGATTGCCGTGCTTCCCTGCGCGGTTGAAAATTTATATCCGCGGGCAAATGTAGGTTTGGCGCGGAAAATAATTGATGCGGGCGGAAGTATTATCAGTGAATATCCGCCTGAAACAACGGCATTGAAGTTTCGCTTTTTGGAGCGTAACCGCATTGTGTCCGGTATTTCGGACGGAACAGTCATTATTGAAGCTCCGGAAAAATCGGGAGCCTTGTCAACGGCGGCGCATACCCGCACGCAGGGAAAACCGCTTTTTATGTTTGAGCAGCTCCTTGATTCGGTTCAAAATGAAGGCGGACGAACATTATCTGCGTGTACGGTTAAGACAGTCGATGAAATTATTAACATGTTGCAGGATACGGTGATGGATAAAAAACAATTCGTTGTTGAAAATAGTTTATTTGTATAAGGTGAGGATGTAATCAATGAGTGGAAAAGAAAAAGTGGATGAAAAAAACGCGAAGAAAAAAACAAAAAAGAAAAATTTAGTCATTGTTGAGTCTCCTTCAAAAGCGAAGACGATTGAAAAATATTTGGGGCCTGATTACATTGTGCGCGCTTCGATGGGACATCTCATTGATTTGCCAAAATCAAAACTCGGCGTTAATATCGAAAATAATTTTGAGCCGGAATACATTACGATTCGCGGTAGCGGAAAAGTTTTGAGTGAACTGAAAAGTTATGCAAAAAAAGCGGATGCAATATATCTCGCAAGTGATAATGACCGCGAAGGAGAAGCTATTGCGTATCATTTACGGAATGCAATTCGGGATAAAACAACGGCACCGATTACCCGCGTAGTCTTTAACGAAATCACTCCGGATGTCATCCGCTCGTCAATTCAAAATCCGCGCGAGATTGATGAAAACAAAGTGAATGCACAAAAAGCGCGTCGCGTCCTCGACCGGATTATCGGATACAAAATTTCACCGGTGCTTTGGGAAAAAGTAAAGAACGGACTTTCTGCAGGACGCGTGCAGTCGGTTGCATTGCGGATGATTTGCGAGCGCGAAAAAGAAGTTACCGATTTTATTCCGGTTGAGTATTGGTCGCTTGATGCAAAGCTGAAAAAAAATAAAACCGAATTTTTGGCGTATTTGCTAAGTTACCGGAATAAAAAAGTTGAGATGCTCAGTAAAGATGAAATCACTTCTATCAGCGATGCGATAAAAGGAAAAGAGGGAACGGTGTGCGATTTAAAAACGAACACAAAAACGCTGAAGCCGAAACCGCCTTTTACGACATCGACGTTACAGCAGGCGGCTGCAACCCGTTTGGGATTTACGTCGCGAAAGACGATGCAGATTGCGCAGCAGTTATATGAAGGTGTACAAGTCGGTGCATCTCCGGTCGGTTTGATTACCTATATGCGAACCGACAGCGTTCGTATTTCCGATGTTGCAATTTCCGCCGTGCGGGAATTTATCGGTAAAAATTTTCCTGACTGTTTGCCGGAAAAACCGCTCGGGTATGTCGTTGCGGGAAAAGCGCAAGATGCGCACGAAGGGATTCGTCCGACGTATATTGAATACACCCCCGAATATTTAAAAGAAAATTTAACGCGCGATCAAATGCGACTTTATACTTTGATTTGGGAACGCTTTGTTGCCTGTCAAATGACAAATGCAAAAACGGAAACAACGAGTTATGACATTGCAATTGGCGATGCGCTCTTTCGGGCTTCTTCAACGGCAGTTGTTGAAAAAGGTTTCCAAAATGTGTTTAAAGAAAAAGATGAAAAAGCCGGCAAAGCAATTCCGAAGATGAAAGTCGGCGATGTACTTACCGTGTCCGATTTAATTTCCGAGCAGCAT
>CALDWC010000120.1 GCA_937923945.1 uncultured Treponema sp. | reverse complement strand
TATGTAATTTATTATACTATGGAATGTTTATATTTAAGGAAACGCTGATTAAAGGCTTGACGCGTTTAATATCGTTTCCTTAAAAGGCAGGTTATTTTAAAAAACTGATTTCCTTAGCTTTCAAATTTTTCTTAACTTGAAATCGAGTACCGTTTTTGATACAATAACGATTATGAAAGTTTTAGTAATTGGAGGAGCGGGCTACATCGGAAGTCATGTGGTCAAAGCGCTCTTGGAAGCAAAGCATACGGTAACGGTGTTTGATAATTTGTCGAGCGGGCTGCTGACGAATCTTTTTCCCGAAAACGAATTTATTGCGGGCGACACCCGCCACGCGGACGATGTCGAAAACGCGTTTGCCCGCGGATTTGACGTTGCAATTTATTTGGCTGCCTCGAAAGCTGCGGGCGAGTCTATGTTTCAACCCGAAAAATATTCGGTGAATAATATTGCAGCGGCGATACAGGTTATCAATGCGTGTGTAAAATATAACTGCATGAAATTTGTATTTTCGTCATCGGCAGCAATTTACGGCAATCCGCAGTATGTTCCGATGGATGAAAAACATCCGAAAAATCCTGAAAATTATTACGGATTTACTAAACTCAAAATTGAAGAAATTTTAGAGTGGTATTCAAAGCTGAAAAACATCCGGTTTGCCGCACTGCGGTATTTTAATGCGGCTGGCTATGACGTTGAAGGATTCCCTTGTGGCTTAGAGCAAAATCCGCAAAACTTGATTCCGCGCATTATGGAAGTCGCGTGCGGTTTAAAAGACGAGTTGCAAGTTTTTGGCAATGACTACGATACGCCGGACGGTTCGTGCGTGCGCGATTATGTGCATGTGAGCGACCTTGCAAAAGCACACGTAGACGCGATTGCGTATTTGGCGACGAATAACAAAGATTTGCAAGTAAATTTGGGAAGTGAAACCGGTATTTCCGTTTTGGAAGTTTTGGACGCCAGTCGCCGCATCACCGGTAAAAAAATTCCGGCGCGCATTGTTGAACGCCGCCCGGGCGATCCTGCCGCGTTATATGCAAGTTCCGAATATGCCCAAAAAACAATCGGCTGGAACCCGAAGTACTCGTCGCTCGATACAATTGTGCAGTCGACGTGGAACGTATACCGAAAACGGTAAATTGAGCGGTTTATTCCGTATTGAAAGTTTTTTTCTTTTATTTTATAATTGCTTTTGTGAAAGATTTTGATATTACCGAAGGCATTGCGCTGTACGAAAAAAACGAATTTACTCACGCCCTGACCTTTTTTTTAACGCAGGAAGCGAGTAACCGCGAAGAAACCGCCGAGCTTGCGTATTATCTGGGGCTCTGTTATATGAAGCTGGAAAATTATGAAGCGGCTTTGGAAGCTTTGGAGCAAGTTGTTACGGCATCGCAGGACGCAAAGCGGATTGACCGCTGCCGGCTTTTGTTGGCGGTTGCGTATACCAAAACCGGACGCGTAAAACTTGCAGAAGTCGAATTAAAGCATTTGGAAAATAGCGCTTCATCGCAAGCCGAAAGTTCGGAGCTTTTCAATTCGCTCGGCTTTATTGCGTTTGAAAAAGGCGAAACGGAAAAAGCGATTGAGTATTACGAAAAAGTGCTGAGTACCGAACCCGCCAATATTACGGCGATGAACGGTTTGGGCTACATTTTAGCGGATACGGATAAAGATCTTTCACGGGCGTTGACGCTGTGCCGGCAAGCATGCGATGCACAGCCGGATTATGCGCCGTACATGGACTCCCTTGCTTGGGTGTATCATAAATTAAACTTTCCGAATGAAGCAAAAAAATTAATTGATCGGGTAAAAAAAATGCAGCCCGATAATAAAACGGTACAAAAACATTATGCCGAAATTTTTGCCGTGTAAGTATACGATAACGGAAAACGGTATCATAGGATGTTAAGAATATGACACACAGTTTACAAAAAAACTTTTTAAAATTAATCGCAGTCTTTTTTTGTGTTCTTTTTTTACAAGGAAGGCTTTCCGCCCAAGATTTACCGATTACTCCCGGTGCAAGCGATAACTCCGCTATCGCAAGCCAAGAATTCCGCCGCGGGGTTCAATCCTATTATCGGGGACAATTCAACGAAGCGATTATGATTTTTGAAAAAGCTCTCGCCTATTTACCGAATGAGCCGGTGATTATGGATTGGCTCGGAAAAGCCTATTTTCATTCGGGGCTTGAAGCGGAAGCTTTGGAACAGTGGAAACGGGCATACGAGCAAAATTACGGCGGTTCGCTGTTGCGCACCCGCATTGAAACAATTGAAGAGCGGAGAACGCCGGAGCGCGAAACCGTTACCGACTTTAAATATGCGGAACAGGTTTCTTTAAAATCGCGCGATACGGTAAACACCTTTTTTGTAAAACCGACTTCCGCGGTCGCGTTGGATGACGGCAGTTTTTGGCTTGCGGCATACGGCTCGAACGAAGCGGTTCATTTTGACGTCAACGGCATTATTATTGAACGGAGCAGCGGGCCGATACAGGGCTTTTCCCGCCCCTTTGCAATTGCAAAAAAAACGGACGGGACGTTAATTGTTAGCGAGTTTGCCGGAGACAAAGTTAGCTTTTTGGATGTAAACGGTAAATTTATAAAATCGTTCGGGAGCAAGGGCATCGGAGACGGACAGTTTGTCGGTCCGCAATATATTGCGCTCGACGCTTTTGAAAATATTTATGTCACTGATTTCGGTTCCGCCCGTGTCGCGGTTTTTTCACCGGACGGTGAATTTCTTTTTAACTTCGGTGAACGATCGAAAACATTCGGCGGATTTGTTGCCCCTTCCGGCATCGCGGTTTTGAGCGATATTGTATATGTGAGCGACAGTTATTACGGCTGTGTGTACAAGTTTGATACGGCGGGAAACTTTCTCGGCGAGCTTTTACCGAAAGGCAGTCTTGCCGAAGCGAACGGACTTTGCGTGTGGAAGGATTCGCTTTTGGTGTTGGACAGAAAAACGGCGTACCGGCTGGATACGGCAACGGCAACGCTTTCGGAATTGGTCAATATCGGCAACGCGCCTGCCCGTCTTTTGGCGGTGAGTCCCGATGTCAATGCTAACTTGCTGTTGGTTGATTATAAAAACCAAGAAGTAAAAGTTGCGTCAACGATTAAAGAGTTGGCGGGCGGACTTTTTGTGAGCGTTCGGAAAGTTGTGTCGGAAAAATATCCGCACGTGATGCTCGATGTTCTCGTTGAAAACCGAAACGGTCAGCCGGTAGTTGGCTTGACAAGTGAAAATTTTTTTGTAACCGAAAAAAACGTACCGGTTAAAAATTTCAGTTTCGATGCAGCCGCTTATATGAATACCGACTGCGATATTACGGTTATTGTGGAACGTTCAATGGAAAGCGCTGCCGACGAAGCGGCAATTCGGCAAGCAATTGCGGAAATTGTAAAAGCAGCCGGCGATAACGGTCGGGTTAAAATCGTTTCGGCTGCGGAAAATCCCGGCTTTGAAACAATTGCCGCTAAAGGCATTTCTTTTAAAAGTGCGCTCAGTCCCGCATGGAAACTGGACAAGGCGGTTCGTCTCGCGACGAACGATTTGGTGAATGCCGGACCAAAACGGGCGGTGATATATCTTTGTTCGGGCGGAAATCTCGCGTCCGGTTTTTCAAGCTACGGTTTAAATGATTTAGCGGCCTTTATGAACAACAACGGTGTCCGCTTTTATACGATTAATCTGCACCGCACTCCGGTCCCTGCCGAGATTCAATATTTGGTATATAAAACGGGCGGTTCAATTAATTACGTGTATGAAAGCGCGGGGCTTGCTCCCCTCGTTGCAAAAATTCAAGCAGCACCGAGCGGTTTATACCGCATGAGTTTCGATTCCGAGCTTTTTTCAAACTTCGGTCGCGACTTTTTGCCGGTCGAAGTTGAAGTCCGCTTGATGACCCGCTCCGGTCGCGACGAAATTAACTACTTCGCCCCGCTCGAATAAGCCTAAGGAAACGTCGATTAAAGGTTTGACGGTCGTTTAATAGCGTTTCCTTTACTGCCGAGGTAATAGTACGGCGATCGTCTTACCCTTGGTAATGCGATCATCTTACCTTTGGTATTGCGATCGCATTACTTGAGGTAAGATTGCACGCGACCTCATGCAGCGCAATTTCTTACAGAGATTATTACTTAGTTTTGCTCAAAATGACACAGAACGGTACCGGTCATGTTGAAGCACTGATTAATTCCCGATT
>CALDWC010000119.1 GCA_937923945.1 uncultured Treponema sp. | reverse complement strand
AACGCTGCAAAAATACGATGCGCTCATTACTTCAAAGACAAAGTTTTTAACTGAGTATGCGAAAACAAAAAATGACGAGTTAAAATCAATTCGGAGCCGTCTTTTAACGAATAATGAGTTTTATCAATCACTGTATAGTGCGACTCAGCGGGTTGCCGAGCGGGAAGGGTACACGATTGTATTAAATGTGCAGGAAAAAAGCTCCGCAATTATTTGGTACAGTCAAACGATTGATATAACCGATCTCGTGATTTCAGAGCTGCATTAACATGGCAAAAGCTACTCCGATGATGGAGCAGTACAATAGCATCAAAGCACAGTATTCCGATGCTGTGCTTTTTTTTCGGTTGGGCGATTTTTATGAAATGTTCAACAGCGATGCGTTGGAAGTAAGTCGGCTGCTCAATCTTACGTTAACAAAACGCGGCACCGCACCGATGTGCGGTGTTCCCTATCATGCGGCGAAAATCTACGTCGCCCGTTTGCTCAAATTCGGTAAAAAAATAGCGATATGCGAACAACTTCACGACCCGATTCCCGGACAGCTTGTGGAGCGTAAAGTTATCGAGGTGATTACGCCGGGTACCGCCGTTGAAGCGTCTCTTTTGGACGACAGCAAAAATAACTACCTTGCTGCGGTGTATTGCTCGGCTCAAAAAGTATCAGGCGAACCCGGAGATTATTGGTGCGGTTTTTCGTATATCGATGTGAGTACCGGAGATTTTTTTGCAACGCGGTTTAAAAAAACGGAATTTTTGGAACGCATTAAAAAAGAAATTGAAACGGTTCAACCGAACGAAATATTAATTCAACAATCGCTCCTTTCGGAAATATCCGGCTTTGAAAAATTTTTAGCCGAAAGACCTTCCATGCTGAAAAATTATTTTCCCGATTGGAGTTTTGCCGGCGAAACGGCGGAAAAAAAGCTTGTGATGCATTTCGGCTTGCAGAGTTTAAAAGCGTTCGGGCTGGAAAGCGGCGCCGTTGAAATTCCCGCGGCAAGTTTAATTTTGGATTACTTGAAGGAAACTGCCGGATCTTTGCTCGCACACATTGTCGCAATCAAGCGGTATGCTGACACGGATTTTTTGATGCTCGATGAATCGAGCCGAAAAAATTTGGAGTTAGTTACCAACTTACGGGATGCAACGTCGAATTATACGCTTTTTGAAGTGCTGAACCAAACGAAGACCGCACTGGGAATGCGCCTTTTGCAGGAGGATTTGGTGCGCCCTCTGTGCCGCCGCGATGCAATTCTTGCGCGGCAAACGAAAGCGGCTGAATTGTACAAAAATGAAAAACTGCTTGCTGCGGTGCGAAAGGAGCTTTCGCAAGTTCTGGATATTCAGCGGCTCGTGGGGCGTATTTCCATGAATAAAGCGAACGGTAAAGATATGCTTTCGTTGAAGCAAAGCCTCAATCAAACGATGCGGCTTTCGGAAATTTCAAAAAAGCATAAATCGTTTTTTTTGAAATTGGACGCAACGGAAAATGAAACGCTCCATGGACTTTTTAAATTGTTGGAAGATTCAATTAACGAAGATTGTTCGATTTTGTTGAATGACGGGAAGCTGATTAAAAAAGGTTGGTCGACTGAATTGGATTCTTTAAAAGATGTTCATGATAATGTACAACAAATTTTAAGCGAATATCTTCAGGAAGAACAGGAAAAAACCGGTTTACAAAAATTACGTATCAAGTACAACCGCTTGAACGGATACTACTTGGAAATTACAAAATTCAATTTAACGGCAACGCCCGAACATTTTATTTTGTTAAAAGATTTAAAAAATGCAAAAACGTTCACGACGGAAAAGCTCAGCCATATTCAGCAGCAAATTGAAAATGCTGAAACGGATATTATCAATTTGGAAAAAAAACTCTTTGCGGAAATTGTTGCGGCAATCACTAAAGAGGTTAAGTTTCTCCGTGAGATTGCCGAGCAGATTGCGCGGCTGGATGTGTTGCAAAGTTTTGCACAAACTGCGGTGCTGTATTGCTGGACGCAGCCCGTGATAACCGAAAACGGAGAATTGCACATTGTTGAGGGGCGCCACCCCGTTGTTGAATATCATTTGCCGCAGGGAGAGTTTATTCCGAATGACATACACTTGCTTTCGCCTGTTATCGGAAACGGCACAGAAAATGTCGCGGAAACGGAAAACGATAAATCCTGCGACGCGGCAGCGGGCGGGAAAACGTTTGCGTTAATTACGGGACCGAACATGGCGGGAAAAAGTACGTATCTTCGCCAAAATGCATTAATCGTTTTGCTGGCGCAGCTCGGCAGTTTTGTTCCCGCCCGTTCTGCAACCATCGGAGTGTGCGATAGAATATTTTGCCGTGTCGGTGCGAGCGATAATCTTGCACGCGGTGAGTCAACCTTTTTGGTTGAAATGACCGAGACTGCCTTTATTTTGCAGAACGCAACCGAAAAAAGTTTGGTGATTATGGACGAAGTCGGGCGCGGAACATCAACGGAAGACGGACTGGCGATTGCTCAAGCGGTGAGCGAGTATTTGCTGAACAATATAAAAGCGAAAACGATTTTTGCAACGCACTACCACGAATTGGCAACGCTCACCCATCCGGCACTGGTGCATTTGAAATTGGATGTTGCTAACGAAGAAGATACGATCATTTTTTTGAAAAAAGTGGTGCCGGGAATTTCGGAAAATTCGTACGGTATTCACGTGGCGAATATTGCGGGGCTTCCCGCGTCGGTGATTCAGCGGGCGCAGGCGCTTTTGCTTTCGGCGGAAAAAAGCGAAAACCGAAAAAAGCCTGATCCTTTGAAAACCGAAGCTGTCGTTGAACAAAAAACGCCGTCACTTTTTTCGCCTGCAGAATTGGTGGTGAACGAAATTCTTTCGCTCGACCTCGATAATCTGCGTCCGCTCGATGCGCTCCATTTACTGGAACTGTGGAAGCATGATTTGAAAGAGTAGAAGTTGTTTTGATTTTAGCCGAAATGAAATAGACCGTTTCTCAAAACCTTAAATGTTTTAGAGATTTTAGATAATCATTCATTTTAGGTTTCGTTTTTTAAAAACTCGGTTGCAACTAAAAAAGTTTCAAAACTGGAATTGCGGGAGGCTTTTGGTTTAAAAGCTTTTGCCGATTTAAAAAGCGTTTTTAATTTTTGTAACAAGGCTTGTTGGCTCCCGTCCTGAAAAATTTTTACCGCAAAGTTGCCGCCCTGCTTTAAATTTTCAACTGCATAATAGAGCGCGAGTTCAACCAAGCCGACGGAACGGGATGTGTCAACGGTTTTATTTCCGGTTGTGGCAGGGGCGGCATCGCAAATCACCGCATCAAAGGGACCGAAGTTTTTGACGGAAGTAAAAATTGCTTTGTCGTACATGTCACCCTGAAAAAAATGCAGCCGTGTATCATGTAGCGGCGGGTCAAGCGGTTTTAAATCAACGGAAACACAGATACCGTCTTTTGCTAAAAATTTTAAAACGTATGTTGTCCAACTGCCCGGCGCCGCTCCCAAATCCAATACGCGGGATGTGTTTTTAAAGATACCGAACTTTTCATTGATTTGTTCCAGCTTGTATACGGAGCGGGCGGGGTAACCTTCCGAAAATGCTTTCCGCGACCAATAGTCGGGATGTTTATATTGTTCCTGCATTACTTGATTCCATTCTGTAATCATTATATAATAAATAAAATGAAAAGCAAGAGAGAAACAATCCGCGAAAAAATTGAAACTAAAATCAACGAAGTATTAACCGAAAAATTTTTAACCGATGATTTTTTTATTTCAAAGAACTTGAGCCGAGCCGATTTTTCCGAAGTTTTAAAACCGGTAACGCATATTGTGGAATCGGGCGGAAAACGCTGGCGCGCAATTTTGCTCGTGTTGTGTGCCGAAATGTACGGAAGCGATTCGGCGGAAGAACGGGCGGTATGTTTAGCTCCCGTTGTTGAATTTATCCACACGGCAAGTTTAATTCACGATGACATCGAAGACGCTTCAGAAACACGGCGCGGAAAACCGGCGGCGCACATCATGTTCGGTTTGGATACCGCCCTCAATTCGGGAAGCTGGCTTTATTTTTTTGCGTTGCAGCTTTTGCACGATATGCCGTTTACCTCGAAAGAAAAATACTTTATTTCTGAAATTACAGTGCAGGCAATTTATAATCTCCATATCGGGCAAGCTCTCGATATTCAGTGGCACCGCGATGCGGAATATTTTCCGACGCTTGCCGAGTACGAAAAAATGATTCGCTTAAAAACGGGAACGCTCGCAGGACTTGCCGGAGCTTTGGGTGTGTTCAGTGCGACATCCGATAATGTAAAGGCGCAAACGATTTCGCTTCTCATGCATGATCTGGGCATCGCGTTTCAAATTTTGGATGATGTAAAAAATATTACAACCGGTATTGTCGGGAAAAACCGCGGTGATGATATTGTCGAAGGTAAAAAAAGTTTGCCGGTGATTTTTCATCTTGAAACACAACCGAATGACCGAGCGGAGTTAGTGCGACTTTTTAAAACGGCACGCGAAGAAGGAATTTATTCTTCCGCGGTTGAAGCTGCAATTGCGCTTTTGCATACAAGCTCCGCGATTGAGCGGGCAACAACGTATGCGCATCAAAAAATTTCGCAGGTGAAAACGCGCCTCGCGGAATTTGATACGGACGGATGCAGTACGGCAGAGTTACTAGTATTTCTTGATAGTTTAAAATAACGAAGTCGTTTTCTTCGGGTAAATAACACCGACATTTTATTACCGGGGCGGATTACAATAATTTATATGAAAATTTTACTTTGTGCGGAATTATGCACACTCACTATGCAAGAAAACCTTCAAAAAATAATCGACACGGTAAATGCTCATCATGCCGACTTCTACGTTTTCGGTGAAGCTTTTTTGCAAGGCTTCGATGCGCTTACGTTTGAATACAAGTATGATATAACGGTTGCGATTTCAGAAAATGATTTTGCAATCGCTGCAATAAAAAAACTTGCCCGCGAAAAAAAATGTGCAATTGGATTCGGCTTTTACGAAAACGACAAAGGGGCGATTTACAGTTCCTATATGGTAATCGATAAAACCGGTGCGCAATGTTTTAAATATCAGCGAATTTCGACGGGGTGGAAAATTGCATCGGCATGTGCGGATTACCGTGAAGGCAAAAACTTCGGAACTTTTTTGCTGGAGGACAAAGTATTTTCGTGCTTTTTGTGCGGCGACTTTTGGGAAGATTCACTTTTAGAAAAAATCGCCGCATTGGATGTTCACGTTAATGCGTTTTTGTGGCCGGTGCATTGCGATTACAGCGTTGCAAAATGGGAAGGCGGTGAATGCGCAGAATATCAAAAACGCACCGCCATATTGGCAAAGCCGGTTTTCTTTTGTAACAATTACTGCGCGGATTTCAATGCGGCAAAAGGCGGGGCTTACGTTTGGAAACAGGGCAAAGCACTTGCAACTCTCGCAAGCGGCTATCCCGATTGTTTGAGCTTTGAATTTTGAAGACAACTTTTTCCCCTTGAATTTTACGATAAAATAGAATAGAATGAGGATAATGAAACGTTTTATTTATGTCTTGCTTTGTTTGATGCTGCTTTGTTCCTGCAATAAAAATAATGAGGAGACTGATATTGATGATATTTCATTGTCAAAAATATACCTTTCGGGTACATTAAAAATCGGTGTCAATGGACCTCGCGCACCTTTGTTTTTTACCGAGAAAGCAGAGTATACCGGTTTTGATGTCGACGTTTTAAACGAAGTGTGTGCAATCTTGGATGTGGTTCCCGAATATATTATGATTGACTGGGATAAAAAATATGAACTGCTCCAAAGCGGTAAAATTGATATGATTGCAAGCGGATTCAGTGAAACGCCCGAACGAAAAGAACAGTACGGAATGTCGCTGCCGATTATAAAAAATGTTCAGTGCATTATTGTCCGCGCCGATGAAACGAGATTTAAAACGTTTGATGATTTGAAAGGTCACTCTGTGTGTTTCAATGTAGGAAGTACGGCTGAAAGTTATGTTGAGCAGAGAATACGGGATGGATTTGATGTTCAGATACAAAGATCGTCAAATGTTTCATTGGCATTTAAAAATCTTAAAACGCGTGCTGTTGATGCGATAATTACTGATATTGTTGTAGCAAATTATACGATTTCGCAGGGACCGCAAAATGTTGTCAAGATGCTAAATACCGCTATCATATCGGAAAGTTATGTATACGCATTTCGAAAAGAAGATAAAGCGTTAATGAATGCCGTTGATGTAACACTCAAAGAGATGGCGCAAGATGGTGTTTTATCGCAGATTACTAAAAAATGGTTTAGTAATGATGTGTCGTTAATTCGATAGTTAAGGAAACGCTGATTAAAGGCTTGCCGCCGTTTAACAGCGTTTCTATTGTTTCTCAATGTTCAGTATAATAAGGTAGATTCTGAACATTTACGAAACAATAGATTTTAAAGGTGAGCACTGATTAATTCTCGATTGAATTAATCAGTGCCTCCTTAAGGTGGGCACTGAAAAGAAGTCTTTTAAAAACATCAGTTTTTAGAGACTTCCCTTGGTTTATTGCGAGTTTTGAAAAATTCATATAATTGTACGTAAAATTTTTCAAAACTCGACGGGCATCTCTAAAAATCTAACCGAATTTTTGAAAGATGCCCTCAATTCTCGATTGAATGAATCAGTGTCTCCTTATGAAAACGCTTATGATATGGAAGGAGTTTATGGTACATAAAAGAAATAGTTTGGTACGTGTTTTTTTTCTTTTTTACATTATTCTTTGCAGTGTTTCCTGCCGTCCGCGCGTTATTCGCCGCATGCAGCGTGTAAAGGATCCGTCGCTTGCCCGTGTTCAGGTGAACGGTAAACTCATTGTTGGTATACAGCAATATTATCCTCCTTATACGACGCAGTTTCATACTCAATTTGTCGGATTCGATATTGATGTGGCGCGAGCGGTAGCGCATGAACTGAATATTGCGGTAGAATTTAAAGGGCTATCATGGACCGAGATGGAAACAGCTTTAGCCAATCAAAAAATCGATTGTATTTGGACGGGGGCGGATCCAAAAGATTTTGCCAACCTCGGCGTTATTTCTTCCGAGCCCTACTTAACCACGACGTTCGTCGCCTGTGTTCCGAAAAACTCAATTTACACATCACTTCCGGAAATGAAAAATACCGATATCGGTTTTATTTCTCTCGCTGATACGCTGTTGTCGGCTGGTGTCATGGAAACGCTGCTTCGTGATTATCCCAATATTATCATATACCACGATTTGACGGTTGCGCTCGATGCTTTAAAGCGGAAAAAGATCGACGCGATGGTCGGAGACATATTTACCCTGATGAGTTTGAAAGAACGAGGCGAAGATTTTATTCTTATTCGTGAGCCGCTCAAACGGCGCAGTTGCTCGGTCATTTTTAACAAAAATGACGAAACCTTGTGCAATAAAATTAACGAAGCGTTGTTGAAATTGGAATATGAAGGCACCCTTGAAGCTATTTCGCGAACGTGGTTCGGCTCGAATGTTATTATTTTAGGTAAATAAATCACACAAAAGCATCCCCGTTTATTTCCTCCATTGCGGTAAGGAAACGGACGCACCCCGCATTTCGGAAAATTATTATTTTTTTCGGCTGCAGAGCGGGGTGCGATTTTTTTACGCGTTGTGCTTTTCCTCGCACTTTTTCGCTTTTTTTCAATACGCTGTCGGAAGTTATCCGCAGTTTGCACTCTTGAAATAATAGAGAAAAGTGTATATATTTTTTTGCATTGAAGAAGGAGATTTTATGAAAACGAAATTTAGCATATTTATTTTGATTTTATCGATGTTTTTCGCGTCATGTACACAATCAGGGGCGATTAAGTTCGCCGTTACGTACGGCGCGGCACACGGCGATAAGTGTTTTTCGGTTGCCGCAGTTGCCGTTGACGCAAAAGACGGAACCGTCCTTGCCGCTTTTGTTGATGAATACCAATACTTTGCAGCTTCGGCTGATGTAATCGGTGTACCGAATTCGGATAAGCGGTTCGGTAGCGGCTCTGTCGAAGATCAAGTCCTCGTTTCAAAAAGAACAAATGATGCGTTTTACAGTTTGCGTATGAGTAAAAAAGCCGGTTCGACAATACCCATCAAAAAGAACTACGGCGCGATTGAGGAGTATGCTTTTGGTAAAAAACCGGCGGCTCTTTCCGGAGTCGATTCCGTTTCCGGTGCAACGCTGGTCGACACAAAATCCTATTTAGCTTTAATCGTCGAAGCGGCGCAACAAGCGTTTGAAAGCGACATTTCTTATAATTCGTCTGATTTTTCAAAGTTGCATATCGCTTCTGCGGATTTTTCAAATTCCGACGATCGGGGTTTTGTATTTATTGCGAATGTCATGGAAGATAAAACCGTCATAGCGAGTTACATTGATGAGTTTCAGTATATGGATACCGGCGTTGCGGATATAATCGGAGTGCCGAACTCGGACCGCGATTTCGGTAAAAACTACGCCGAAGGAAAAATTTTGTGTTCTAAAAGACAAAATGCAGCGTATTACAGTAAGCTGATGGCGGAACAAGCCGGTTCCACCATTTCTCTTGATAAGAATTATGCAGCGATTGAAGGATTTGCGCAAAGCAAAGCGGCTGATGCACTTAAAAATATTGATACCGTTTCCGGTTCAACCCTCGTAGATACCGGCGATTACTTAAAGGCAATTGCCTATGCGGTTGAAAACTCAAAATAACTAAAAATTAAGGGCGAGGGATGCAAACCTTTTTATCTTTCCATAACGGAGTTTTACGGACTGAAATAGCTTTTTCCGATGCGATTACATTTTCGCATGATAATGCCGCCTCGCTTTTTACTTTCGATTCGAACACCGAGCCGCTCTTTTTAAAACTCATCCGACCGGCAGCATACCTTACCGTTGAAGCAGGGGAATCTTCAAAAAACCTCGCTGCGGTACAGCAAATCGTGCAGGCAGCATTTGATCAAAAACTGACGCGCAACGCCGTTTTTTATGCAGTAGGAGGCGGCGTCGTGTGTGATACGGTAGGATTTGCCGCTTCGATTTTTAAGCGCGGAGCGCGGCTCGTTTTGCTGCCGACTACACTCCTTGCGATGGTTGACGCTGCCATCGGAGGAAAAACGGCAGTCGATTTCGGCGGGGCGAAAAATTCGCTGGGAAGTTTTTATCCCGCTGAAAAAGTTCTCGTATGTTTTGATACCTTACGCACCTTACCGAAAGCGGAATTCAAAAACGGACTTGCAGAAATTATTAAAATCGGAATGATTAACGAAAACAAATTGTTTCAGTTGATTATGCGTGAGCCGCCTGAGCGTTTTTTTACGCCGACCGCAATTCTCAAAGAAGCGATTTTTATGAGTATTGCCGGTAAAACAAAAATCGTGGAAAAAGATTTCCACGAACAAAACATCCGTATGTTTTTGAATCTTGGTCACACTTTTGCCCACGCTGTGGAAGCGTTGACCGCTTTTAACTTTATTTCACACGGAGAGGCGGTCGGGTGGGGCATTGCACAGGAGTTGAACCTCGGCGTGCAGCTGGGACTGACCGACGCGGCATACGCCGAAACGATAACTGCATTGCTGAAACGCTTCGAGTATATGACGGACCTTTTTGATATGCGGCTCCTTTCACAAGTGAATATGTCTCGCCGGCAATTCTGTTCCGCTCTCGTTCAGGCAATGCAAAATGACAAAAAAAATATAACCGGCGGCGAGATTACTTTTTCGCTGCAAAAACAGCTCGGTAGCACCGTGATAGTGCCGGTTCCGCGAGAACGGTTGCAGACCTTGCTTGCTGAAAGGTTAAAAATATTCTAATAAACTCGCTTTGCTTGCCGATACTTGTGATATGGGAACAATGAGTATTTTTGTGGCGGTAAGTGTCATCGTTTTAATTTTTATTGCAGTCCTGTTTGGACTTGCAAATGCAAAAAAAATGACAGGGCGAAAGGCAAAACCGAAACAAGCGCTTTTAACAGCCGGTTTAAAAAAGTTGGCACAAAATCCGAATGATGTCCATGCACTGAAAGCAGTCGGTGAAATTTATATCCAAGATAATGAGTGGGAAAAAGCATTTACTATTTATTCGAACCTTTTTGATCGCAGTGCTAAATTTTCACCGTTTGAGCAACTGGATGTCAATATAAAATACGGGCTTTCTGCATTGAAAACGAATCGCCTCAACGAAGCAAAAAAAGGTTTTTTACTTGCGCGAACTTTTGATCAGGACAGTTTTGAAATCAACTACAATTTAGGTTATATTCATTATTTGGAAAAAGATTACGAAAAGGCAATACCGCTTTTTAGAAAAGTACTGGTTATGGATGAAAAAAATCAGCAGGTGAAAAAATATCTCGGTTTATCCTATCGACGAGTTAATAAGTTTAATGATGCGCTCACGTATTTAAAAAGTGTGTTTGAAGTTTCTCCTGACGATAAAGAAGCGCTTTTTGCAATCGGTGAATGTTTTTTTGAAATGGGAATGAATGAAAACGCTTTGAAAATTTTTATGCGCCTTCGTCTGGATCCCACGTTCGGACCGCAAAGTGCCCTGTATTGCGGGGTTCTTTACATGAAAATCAGTCAATATGAAAAAGCCAATGAGAATTTTGAAATAGGGCTAAAGCATGCGCAAATTCCGCTCGAAATGAGTAATGAACTAAAATACCGTTATGCACAATCGTCCATTAAATTGCAAAATATTCCTAAAGCTATCGAACTTTTGAAAGAAATACAGGCGGTAAGTCCGACATATAAGGATGTGCCGACTCTCATTTTAAAATATCAGGAACTCAATCAAAATAAAGCGCTAAGGACCTATTTGATGGCGGGACAGAGTGAATTTGTCGGGCTTTGCCGAAAAATTGTTGCGCATTTTTTTCCTGATGCCCGCATCAAAATTATTGACATCACGGTTTTAACGACCCATACCGACATAGTTGCATCGATTGATACCGATCGATTCACCGATACCGCGCTTTTCCGTTTTTTTCGTTCACAAGGATCAGTCGGCGAATTGCTGTTGCGAGATTTCCATGAAAGGCTCAAAGAATTAAAAGCCGGTACGGGGGTTTGCTGCAGTGCCGGCGTATTCACCGAAGAAGCGATTCGCTTCAGCGAAGGTCGTCCGATTGAGTTGTATGATAAAGATCGGCTAAACAAATTGCTCAGCAAAATCGGTTAAAGAGGCCTTGATTAAAAGCCTTTTCCCCGAATGGACGCCCGCCGCTTTCCTACGACAAAAAGCTTAAACGCTTCATGAGCGGCGGGCGGAGTTTTATCCGCATTGTATTTTTTTCGGCACTTTTTCACTTTTTACCATTCTGTCCACGCTTGACAAATTTTGAAAAATCAATACACTGCTCCTGAAAACATTGATTAATTTCCTTAAACTGGTCAGTGTTTTTTCAGTACACTTGAAAGTCAATCACTCAGTGTTTGATTTTTATCACAGAAGGATGTTTTATGAAAAAATTTTTTACTTTTGTAGGTTTTAGTTTGCTGCTTTCGGGCATCTTATTCGTTTCGTGTAAAAAAGATGCAGAGACAAAAAAAGAAACGGTTGAGCAGAACGCCGAAACGCAAACGGCTGAAACGCCGAAAAAAGAAGCGCCCAAACCGCCCACAGCCAAGGAAATCGGCGAAGCATACGGAATTATTTTAGCTCGTTCGATTAAAACAAGCGGCATTGAACTCGATATTGAAGCGTTCAAAAAAGCGTACTCTGCTGCGATTAAAAAGGATATTCCGCAAGAAGACGAACAGCGGGCGGTTTTGACGATTAATTCCGCTTTACAGATTGCCTACCAAAAACGCGCAGAGCAGAACAAAAAAGACGGCGAGGACTTTTTGGCGAAAAACGCAAAAAAAGACGGTGTCATCACGCTGGAAAGCGGTTTGCAGTATGAAGTGCTGACGGAAGGAACCGGAGCAACACCCAAAGCCGATTGGCAGTGCAAAATACATTATAAAGGAACGTTGTTGGACGGTACCGAATTTGATAATTCTTATACACACAATAACGGAGAACCGGTCGAAGTTGATATGGGATTTTTGATTCCCGGTTGGCAGGAAGGCTTAACACACATGAAAGTCGGCGGAAAATATCGTTTATACGTGCCGTATACGCTCGCTTACGGTGAAAACGGGGTACGCGGTCAAAACGGCGAAGAAATCATTCCGGCAAATACGGCTTTGATTTTT
Organism: uncultured Treponema sp.; assembly: GCA_937923945.1. Classification (GTDB taxonomy): domain Bacteria; phylum Spirochaetota; class Spirochaetia; order Treponematales; family Treponemataceae; genus Treponema_B. The sequence continues at coordinate 21,864 of CALDWC010000119.1, read as the reverse complement.
GAAATTGAGCTTATTGAAGCAAAGCCAAAAGAAAAACCGGGTAAATCACCCCTCAAAAGCTAACGCAGAGCAACAAAAAACGAAGCAAAACACTTGACTTTTTTTACTAAAAGCCGTATAATACCAAACACTTTTATCTTGGAGGATTTTATGGCAGTACCTAGAGCGACTACGTCGAAAGCGCGAACGAGACGCCGACGCGGCATAAATATGCGATTAAAGGCGCCGAAACTGATTGAATGTGCCTCATGCGGTAACTTAATCATGCCGCATCGAGTTTGTCCGAAATGCGGTTTCTATAAAGGCAGACAAGTAGTAAATCCTGAAACTTTATAGTTTTGTATCTTGAGGAGAGTTTATGGACGAGTTATTTGAAAAAATAAAAAAATTGATTGCTGAAAAACTGGAAATTGATGAGTCAAAAGTTACCCTTGATTCTTCTTTTCGTCAGGATTTAGGTGCAGACAGTTTAGACACGTACGAATTGGTATATGCTATTGAGGAACAATTGGGAATCGCGATTCCCGACGAAAAAGCAAACGAATTTGAAACCGTTCGAGATGCCTACGAATTTTTAAAATCTCAGCAAAAATAAGCTTCTGCCGTGTTCTTTTTAAATTCTGAAATTTCACGCGGACGACAAAAACAATTAACTCTTTTTCAAAAGCAAGCAGGTATTAAGTTTAAAGACTTACGCCTGCTTGATTCTGCTTTTAAACACAGTTCATCAGTAAAAAAGCATCAGGATAGCAATGAGCGGCTGGAGTTTTTAGGCGATTCCGTTTTGGGCTTGGTTGTAGCCGATACGATTTATCGTAAGTTTTCAAATAGCACCGAAGGAGAGCTTGCGCGAATCAAATCGGCAAGCGTTTCCGAAGACTCGCTTGCAGCAGTTGCAGCGGAGTTGCGTATCGCCGATTATTTGGTGTTAGGCAGAGGCGAGGAAATGTCGGGCGGCAAAGAAAAAAAAGCGATTTTAGCTGATACGGTTGAAGCGATTATCGGGGCATTATACCTTGATTCCGGTTTTAAAACAGCACGGAATTTTGTGTTGCGCATTATGCAAAAGCAAATCGGATTGGTCGCCGAGCATAAACGCTATGAAGATTTTAAATCGCTGTTGCAGGAGCTGGCACAAAAGAAGTTTAAATCTTTGCCGAAATATACGTTGGAAAAAACGGAGGGTCCCGATCACGATTTACGGTTTTGGGTTTCGTTGAAAATTGCGTCTTACACATTCGGTCCCTGTGTCGGTAAAACAAAAAAGGACGCCGAACAAGATGTTGCCGCACTCGCCTATAAAAAACTGAAATAGTTTTCTATTGCTTTTTTTTTATAATTCCCTAAAATAATATGGAACAGGTATTATGAATAATGACATTATTTTCGGGTTTGATGATGAACGTGATGATAGTCTTAAAATTGTTCTTGAAAAAGTAAATGAGCAATGTTTAATTTTATCATTGGACGGATATATTGACACATACAATTCATTGTTTTTTCAATCAAGAGTATCAAAAGCGATTGTCGCCGGTTTTTTGCAGTTAATTTTTAATTGTGAAAAACTTACTTATATTTCTTCAACGGGAATTGGCTCGTTTTCCGTTTTTTTAAAAACAATAAAACCGCGCGGCGGGGATGCCGTTTTAGTGAATGTTGCACCGAAAATATACGAAGTATTTCATCTTTTGGGATTCTCACACTTTTTCCCGATAAAAAACAATGTAGCGGAAGCGATTGATTTTTTAACAAGTACGTCCGATACCGGTATAACCAATTGTTTTCCGACACTATTGCATTGTCCGATTTGCCGGCACAAAATGAATATAAAGCGTCCCGGACGATATCGCTGTTCGGATTGCAAAACAATTCTCGCCGTTGACAGCAATGCGAATGTGTTTTTAGGGTAAGGCTTTATTTATAAAGGCCGATTTGTTAATAACTTGTTGATAAGTGAAAAGTTTTTGACAGATTATTGACTTTTGTATTAAAAGGTTGTTTATTTGTGTTTTTACTTTCAGGGATAAAGGTTGTAAATTTTTCGGTAAATAACACAAAAAAGCGGAAAATTTACGATCTTTAGCGAGGTTTTCTGATAATTTTTCCGATATTATGAAAAAAACTACTCAAGTTTTTTAAGTAATTATAGTGAACACTTATTGTATAATTATTAGAAAGTTATTAACAGGTTATTAACCGTAAAGTTTTTAAAAACTGAAAATAGTTGTTATTACGCGATATAAGCGATTATTCATTGTTTTTGTTATACTGACTTTTTTTGAAAAATTTTGTAAAATAAAACGGTTTTCGGTACGTAAAGTGATTGTGTTTTATTATTGTTTTGATTGATGGTGCCGTAAATGTGAGGAGTTGAGTTAAATGAAAAAAAGTGTGAAATTCGTTTTTTGTGTTTTATTTCTTACGTGTACATTGTTTTTAGCGGCAGGAGAGCGTACGATACCCGTTGATGTATTTTTGATGATTGATAAATCATTGTCGATGGAAGATCCTGGAAAATTTGACAGTTTGCAAAAATGGGTGCTTAATGAACTCATCGGGCAAATGCTCATCCCGGGCGACTGGGTTACCGTGTATCAGTTTTATGAAAAGCCGGAGCATCTTTTAACAACAACCGTTGAAAATACGGCAACACTGAATACGATTTATAACACTGTTAAGGCGATTAAGCCGGACGGACAGTTCACCGATATCGGTTATGCACTCGAAACCGTCCAAGCTGCGTTGGATGCCCGCGGTTCAAACGGTCGATTTAAGGTTTTATTACTGCTTTCCGATTTGGTTCAGGATGCACCGTGGACTTCAAAGTACCGCGGAAAACAGGAGTCGTTTCAAAGCCCCTACCTCGTGGAAGCCCGCACCGTAAAGCATGATAATTGGTACGAAATCACGTTGGATATGGATATTCAGGATGTGGTTGTTCAACGAACGCAATCATTGTATTCCGATGTGATCGCAAATGAAGGAGTGCCGCGGACGGAAAGCGATCAGGATAAAGCGCTCATTCAGGGAACAACTACCGTCGTTACGAATAGCGCAGGCGGAACTTCAACGGAAGCGCATACCGCCGTCAATACAGTCGATACGGAAATCGCTACTTCAAACACCGAAACCGGTACCGCACATGTCGGCGGATCAAATGATCCTACTTCAACGGCGTATACCGAAACTGCAAACAATAATGCAGGGGCTGAAAAGACACCAAACGCGAGCGGCAATACAACCGGTACGGCAGAAAACACCGGAAACGGTTCAATAGCGGACAATTCAGCAAGTGCCGCAGTAAGCGCAGCCGAAAACGATGCAAATAACGGCAACACGATTGCGGCAAATACAAACGGAAGCGCCGATACGGTACATAACACCGAAATTGCCGAAAACATCGTCACCGATAGCGCAATCGAAACCGGTGATAATACGAATGGAAGCGCTGATACCGTAACGGATATGACCGATAATACTGCTGACAAAGCAAACACGAATAACGGCTTTGCAGGCGTCGGTGAAAAAAGCAAAACCGCACAAAAATCAAATTTCTCGTTTTGGAAAGAACACGGTACTATACTTTTAATTTTCGGCGGTGTTTTGCTCATTATTATTGTGTTGATTGTGATCGTTGCCCATGCAGTACGGGAAAAGAACCGCAAAAAAGAAGCTCAAAAAGAAAAAATTAATTTAGTATAAGGTTCGCATCAACGATGAAAAAAATTTCTGTCATTTTATTCGCGGTATCGGCAATTGCCGTATTCGCTTTGCTATTGTTTTTTAGACTCAACAAGACTGAAACTGATACTGCCGTTATTGCCAAAACGATTACACCGGTTGGTCAAATCAAAAAGAACAATTCGGAAACGGAAGCTGAACCCGCTGTTGCACCCGCACCCCGTACCGCGGAAATCATGCTGAAGTCGGGTGAAACTTTTATGAGCGATTGCGATGTTGATTTGAACGTTGACGGCTTTGATGATAAAGTAGCAGCCGTTTGGCTTGAGGCAGATAATGTCGTGTCTATTATTCCGGCAATTTTAAACCCGATTCAAAAAACGTATACACGCGGTTCCGAAATTAAAACGGAAATTACGCAGTCTACCGGCATCGGACTATACAGTTTGGATTTGGAGCTCGGTGAAAAACCGGCGATTGTCTGTTCAGGTACGGCACGAGATAATGTTCAAATTTTAACTATTTTTTTGATTGATGAAACCAAAGATGGAACTATCAGTTTGCGGCAGGTTGCCGTTTTTCGCGCTGATGTGCAAATACGTATTTCTAAAAATGAACGGGCGCAATCGTCGGGGCTTGGCTTGTACACGGTTTCCTGCTTTGAGTCGGATAGCAGTACGCCGAATACATTAACGCAAATCGAAAAAGTGTATACGTGGTCGGAACAGGATAGCGCATTTAAAAAAACAACTGAACATGTTATTCCCGGTGAAAAAATTGAAAGTCAAATGTTACGTAAAATAGGCAACGGCAATGTGGCTCTTTTTCGTGAATTTTTGCAGGGATTGTGGATTCAACAAAACGAAAATGCAAACACTGCGGAATCAAAACTTTTATACTTTAACTCGGCTGAAAATGAAATCACTTTTACCAACGGTGAATTACAGGAAATATACGTAATTTCAAATGTCAGCCAACGCCGCTACGGTATTTATTTTACAACATATAATAAATCGCTCAATACGATTATTTTGCGGATTGACATTGAAATCAAAAGTTTAACGGAAATCACCGTTCGCGTTGCGGAAAGCGTTACCCGCTTAAAAATCGGGGCGGGGTCGCTCTGGGATGGAATATACACAAAAAAGGATAATACAATCCGCTCCGAAAGTGATGTTTCACCGTTAGCGTCGGTCGAAAAGCTTTTAAAAACGCAACAGGTGAGCTGGAAAAACGATCGGTACAATTTACAGATTGAAAACGATACCTATACATTTAAAACTCCGGACGGCACGCTTTCGGGAACTTTTACGCTTGTCCCGATACATGATAAGGTTATTTTACAACTTCGCAGTGCAATTGGAACGTTCTTTTATGAAGTAACGCCGATGGATGCCGCTTTGGTGCTTTTACCGGTTGAACTCAAAATGAACAAAATAAAAAACACCGGAGCTGAAAAAATTGTTTTGATGAAAATAATCCGGTAACAAAAAATTTCAATTTTTTGCTTGCCGATAAAATTTGACGGCATAATACACCGTACATACAATCCAAGTGATCGCAGCCGAAACGACCGCAAGCAGCGGAGGGCATTTTGCGCAAAAGAACCGGATCAGCGCGTTGAATATGAACAGTGAAATTTCCAGAATTATCGCCGCAAATAAAAAAATCGCCGGCACAAAGAGCGCTGCCTGAAATGAGAACGCAGTTCCGTCAAAGCGTAAATTCCATGCGAGGCACGCCAATGCTGTACTCACCGTAAAAAGTAAAAACGGGAGCAGTATGCGGAACATCAGCTCACGCAAAAAAATACCGCCGGTTAGGTTGAGCCGCGGCGCACTTTTCGTGAACCGGTACAATGAAAGCAAGTCGAGATCACCGGCTTCATTTTGAGTTTCCGGCACTAGCATAAAAGTTTGCAATCGTATCGGTAGATTACACGAAAGTAAATCGCGTTTGGAAACTACTCCGGTAATCACTTCCGGAAAAATATCCTGCATCGTACGATCAGCACTCATGCACGTGAGTTGCAGGCGTACTTCATTTTTATTTTCAGGATTTTGTATAACGCGGACATATTCGGCATGCATTGTCCAGCCGATTTGATTGAGGTAATTAAACTTGGTTACCGTAACATCTTTCAAAAAAATATCGTCGTTTTTTTTCGGTGCGTTTTGTTTCGCGAACCGATATGCAAAACCGCCTGCTTTAATTTCATAGAGGACATGTGTTTCATTTTTAATTTGAAACGAAAAATTATCCAAACGTTTAAAAGCCGCCGATTTTTCCAAATCGGAATAATAAAACACATGGGCTTTTAATTTTTCTTTTGTTTCTCTCAAAAAATAATCAACTTGCACATCGGTTGAATTCGGGTCGGTACTTTTTAAAAAAGTTTTAATATCAAAAAACAAATCAAGTGCACCTAAGTAATCTTCCTGCTGAAACGCCGCGTATGCTGCTCTTTTTTTTTCGTATAAAGCCCTGTTTTCATTTCGCAGCGTATCGTCGCCGTTTTGAATTGAAGCCCATGAACGCCACACAAAGTTTTGTGCCGTTTTGTATTCATCACTTTCGGGGAGACTCAATTTAACGGCTTGACTTGCAAAATAGTGTGCGGAAAAAAAATCAAGTCGCTGCATTGATTCGGATGCTAAATTTAAAAGCGCTCTAACGCTCAAGTTTTGTGTCGGCAATGCAGGAATAAATTCTTCCGGCGGCTGAACATTCAAAAGCTCCGCCTGAGCAAGCGTCAACTCTTCCAACAGGGAGCGGGCTTTTTCGGAATTCGGCTCAATATCCAACGCATGCTTTGCCGCATTTATCGCCATTTTGTTGAGATGCAACTCTCGTGTGTATTTTAAGTTTTCCGCTTCATTGATACAGTCCGTATAAATTTCCGTTTGCGTAATATAATTTTTGAGTTTTCGTTTTAAAAGCGGAGCGGCGCCTTCAAAGACAAGAAAATTGCATACCAAAATAACGGTGAGGATTGCCATCATATTTTTCAAATACAACAGCATCGCTTCTTTTCGCTCCAGCATATTTTCATCATCCATTTTTGAAAATAGAAGAGAAAAAATAAAAAACAGCGCGCCGACTTGTAACACCGGAATGCTAAAAATAAAAAACACAAATGCATTGGTTGTTTTGTAGCTGATAATAAAATCCGGCAACAAGTTCGGTACCGGGAGGAAAAAAAAGCTCACAATAAATGAAATTGCTAAAAAGGCAAGTGAAAAACAAAAAAGATACTTGAATGTTTTGTATAAAATTCCTGCTGAATGTTTTACCGGTTTCAAATGGAACTCCTTTTTTTTGCATAATGACGTCGTACGAGCGAGCGGATTAACAAGAATAAAAACACGAGGGCGGCTATGCTGTATAGTGCCAATGCTTCAACGGGAAAGCCGCTACGGTGTAAAAAAGTTTTCGACGCAAAGTTTTGCACGGCATTTGATTGTAACGCGGAATACAAATACAAAGTTCCGATGATCATCGCGACCAACAAAAGAAAATTTGCCAATTTCCAATTCGTGCAGTTCTGCGCAACCGCAAAATACGACAAAACCGCACACCAAAAACTGCCGGAGAAAATTAAAAACGCCGGAAAATGTGTTTGTGCTGCCGTAACGCAATCGGAAAAAAAGCGTTCAGTTACGGTGAAAAAAGATTGCAGAAAAAAGCTTCTGTCCGTATGGAGCGCTTTTATCGCATTGAAGATTACGTCCGTATTTTGCTTTTGTATGATTGTCGCAAGTCGATAAAAAATAAAGAGAGCGGCAATAATCAGTACGGTCAAAAATAAAACCGCAAAGCCGCCATGCACGTTTTTGCGCAGCACAAATTCAAAAACGATAATCGTTGCAATCAACATCGAAAACGGAAAAAAGTACGCCGCAAGATTCCCGAATTGTACCGGTGACAAGAGCAAGACACTTTCGCTTGCATAAAAATAAAGCTGAAAAACTCCCGCAGTGCATATCGCACAAAGCACGAGCGAAATTGTAAACACAATCGGCACAAACAAAGCTTCTTTCATGTTAAAGATATTTTAGCAATAAAATAGCTTAAAAGCAAGAGGATACACGGAAATCAATTTTCAGAGAATGTCACATTGATTTAAGAACAAATTTATGAAGCGATGGAGCGGTATTCTAAAAAAAGCGGAAGAAGTCGAAAAACTACAGCGGTGCTCAAAATTGTGTAAAATTGGTTTCCTTAAATTAACAGACCGTCTCTAGCTATTACGCAGACTTTAAAAATTTTTGAACTTTGAATTTTTAGAAGTTGCAATTTAAAAAAGCTTTCTGATTTCATTTGATATTTTTTTTAAAATGTATATAATACGTTTCGAGCATAATGAGATTCCAAAACGGAAATGCGAAGGGAATGGGAGACGAATATGGGTACTCGGGGCGAGATTTTTACAAAGCCGGTTAAAGTAAGAAACCGGACGTATTTTTTTAATGTAAAGGAAAATACAAAAGGGGATGTTTTTTTGCAGGTTGTCGAAAGCAAGGACGCCGACGGGGTCGGATTTGAACGGCATTCCGTAGTGGTTTTTGAAGATGAGCTGCAGCCGTTTTTAGCGGGATTGGATGAGTGTTTATCATTTATCGAAGAAAACCGGAAGGCAAAATCAAAAGTCCGTTTTGAAAAATTTAAAGAAAATAAAAATAGAGATTATTTCGAATCGGATTCGGGCAAGGAAAAACGGCGCGGGCGCAACGATACTCCTGCACTGAGATACGCGACCGGTGGTACCGGCGAAAATAAAGCGGCTCTTTTCAAAAAAAAGTCCCGCAAAGTGGTTCGTAGCGTTCCTAAAAAATAGTTTAATTTTTTTATGAAAAAGGCTTGACTTTTCCGCAAAAGCATTGTACAATATCGCTATGGACTTGAAATCAATTTTAACAAATGAAACGGTTGCTCTTAATTTAAAAGGCACAACGAAAGAAGAAATTATCGATGAGCTTTTGGATATGTTGGTAAAAGCCGGAAAGGTTAAGGACAAGGCTGTTGCGAAAGCTTGCATCATGGATCGCGAGAAAAAGATGTCCACCGGAATGAAACACGGAATCGCAATTCCGCACGGAAAAACCGATTCAATCGATAGCTTAGTTGCATGCATCGGTATTTCGGAAAAGCCGGTTGATTTTGATTCGCTTGATCAGGAACCGTCACGAATATTTATTATGACGCTTTCACCGATTGATAAAACGGGTCCGCATTTACGCTTTTTGGCGGAAGTCAGCTTACTGTTCAAAAGTCCGGAAAAGCGAAAACAACTGCTGAATGCAAAAACAACCCAGGAAGTTATCGAGCTTTTAACGATAAGCGAAGACGAAGAGTAGACGTAGAAAGTTTTGTACAAAGCTTTCTTTGTATTAAGCGGTTGCTTGTTTTTTATTCTATTGACAAAAAATGAAAAATATCTATAATATAATGGATTACTTTTCATAATTATTGTCCTTGAAAGAGTCGTTTTTACGGCTCTTTTTTTATAGACATCGGTTGGTCAGAACTGATTAGGTATATTGAAAGATGAAATTGATAAAGAAAAACGAAAGCGATTTTTTCAGCGAAGCAAAAACACTCGTGGAAGGCTTGGGCTATCGATTGGTGGATTTTTCACTGGCACGGATTAAAACGGGCTGGCATGCGTATGCGGTTATTTTTACGCCGGGCGGTGTCGGCATTGAAGACTGCACCAAGGTGCATAAACCGCTCCAGCAAAAACTGGAAGTTCTGCTCAACACGCAGGATTTGTTTATGGAAGTCAGTTCTCCCGGAGTGCAGCGTGTTTTGAAAAAGAGCTATGAGTTGGAAGCGTTTGTCGGAGAAAAAATTTCCGTTTGGGATGCGGACCGTACCGACTGGGTTACCGGAACGCTCCTTGAATATTGTGAAGAACGCATCGTTTTGGAAATGGAAACCGGCAAAAAAGAAATTCCGCTTGATCGCTGTAAAAAAGCGAAATTGGAATAATGTGAAAACCTCTCAAACAAATGTTTGAGAGACTACTAAAAATGGAGATAAAAATGGCAGATTCGTTAAGTTCGAGTATCAGAAAGTACGCAAATGAATGCGGCTTTGATGAAGATGTAATTGTAAACGTGATAAAACAGGCATTGCGGACGGCGTACAAAAAACAGTACGGTACGGATGAAAACCTCGGCTTTGAAACGGATGAGGACGGTGAAATCTACATGGTTTCAAATAAAACCGTTGTTGAAAAAGTGCAGAATCCGGTTTTTGAAATCAGTTTGGAAAGAGCGCAAGCTCTTGATCCGGAAAGCGAAATAGGAGACGAACTTGCCGTTGAAGAAGACGTGCAAAGTTACCGTTTCCACGCCGTACAAGCGGGAAAACAGCGCGTTCAGCAGTGCCTTAAAGAAGTCCAGAAAGATGAACTTTATTCGGAATATATTTCAAAAGTGGGTGAAATTATTATCGGGTATTATCGAAGAGAAAACAACGGCAACGTCTACGTTGATCTCGGAAAAGTGGAAGGTATTTTGCCGCGAAAGTACCGATCTCCGCGCGATCATTTCAGCCATGAGGCAAACCGCATTAAAGCTTTGGTGAAAGAAGTTAAAAAAGTACGTCAATCAAATACCGTGCAGCTGATTCTTTCGCGAAGCGATTCGGATTTCGTAAAAGGTATTTTAGAATTGGAAGTGCCGGAAATTTACAACGATACGATTGAAATTAAAAATATTGTGCGCGAAGCGGGAAGCCGCACTAAAGTTGCCGTTGAATCCAACAAACTCGATGTTGATCCGGTCGGAGCCTGTATCGGTACGCGGGGTGCGCGCATTCAAACCGTGATTACGGAGTTGGACGGTGAAAAAATTGATGTAATACCCTATTCGGAAGACCCGAAAGAATATATAAAATCGGCTCTTTCACCGGCAGAAGTTGATGAAGTAATTATCCTCGATGAAGGTACTCGTTCCGCATTGGCGATTGTCGATGAAAGCCAACTTTCACTTGCAATCGGCAAACAGGGCTTAAACGTGCGGCTTGCAAACCGTCTCGTTGACTGGAATATTGATGTAAAAACGGAAGAGCAGTTCAAGGAAATGGAAAGCTATAAAGAGATTCGCAGAGCCGCTGAAGGACTTTTTGCCGATACCGGGGATGAATCGGAGAATGAAGAAACCGTCGCATCGGATGTACAGGAAGTTGCGTATGAGTTGCCGCTCAGTGACGAAATGCGTGCCGTACTTACGGCGAACGGCATTGACGAGCCGACCGCTATTTTGGATATGAGCGAGCAGCAGCTTGCCGCGCTTGACGGAATGACCGATGCAATGCTTGCTGAATTATTGAAAATCGTCAATGAGTATATCGACGAAGTTGAATATTACGAATGTCCCGAATGCGGACATCCGATTACGATTGATATGACGACGTGCCCGAATTGCGGTGTCGGGTTAGCGTTTGAGGAAGAAGACGAGGAAACGGATGAATCCGAGTAAACGGACGGTGATATACCCCTTTAATATTTTTTAGATTAATGATATAATAAATATCTATTGGAACATGGTAAGAGGTTGTATGGAAGATAAAAATAACGAAGCAGATCGAGAAAGAAAAACTTTTTTAAAAAAAAGAAAGCAAAACCCGAAGGAAAATACGGAAAATCAAATTTCGGGGCATGATGAGCAATCACCGAAAAGTGAACACAAAACCGAAGCGGAAAAATCAAAAGCAAGGCCAAAGCGGGTGGTAAAAGTCGTTGCAAAAAAAACGGATAAAGCGCCTTCGCCGGAATCTGAAAAACCTTCTGCAAACGTTGAAAAAGAAACAACCCGTTCGGAAAATAAAAAGCCGGTCGAACAGACAAAACCCGAACGCAGTAAAAAAGAAACGCGGCAAGTACGACAACCGCAACCGAAAAAAATAGTCTCCGGTCCGGATAAAACGATCGTATCCCGCGGGACGGAAAATGACAGCATGTTCCAAAAGAGACCTGATCGTAAAGCGGGAAATCTCGCCGGCGGGAGACGCGGAAGTTTTAACCGTGACGGACAGGGACGAAAGCCGTTTACCGGCGCGGATGCGAGAAATGCTGCCGGTGGTAACAGCGGAACGGGGAGACGCCCGTTCGGCGGAAATTCAGCCGGAAAAAAGCAAGGATTCAAACCGCGTATGCAAGGGGGAAAAACCGGAGGCTCATTCGGACAAAGGTTCCAAGGCGGCGGTCAAAGACAAAGTGCTCCGATACCGCTTGACAGCGGAAAAAACACAAAAAAAACGACAAGATCGCGCCGAAGTGCATACGAGAAAAAAGATCATCGAGAAGATTTTGAAGAAAAAACATTTCAACGTAAAAAACGCGCCGCAGAAATTATTAATGCAGTACCAGCGGAAATTGAAATGCTTGACAGCATAACCGTTGCCGAACTCGCAAAAAAGATGAACTTAAAAGCGGCAACGCTCATTGCCAAATTGATGGAAATGGGCATGATGGTTACGATGAATCAGGCGATTGATTATGACACGGCGGCAATCTTGGCCAGCGAGTACAAGTGCGAAATTCGTCATGTCAGTTTGTATGATGAAACGGTTATTAAAACAGAAACCGATGAGGGTGCCGAGCTGAAAGCACGCCCGCCGGTTGTTACTATCATGGGACACGTTGATCACGGAAAAACAAAAACGCTCGATGCTATTCGTCGCAGCAATGTGGCAGCCGGCGAATTCGGCGGTATTACTCAACACATCGGAGCGTATACGGTAAACACTCCGGGAGGTCGAATTACCTTTTTGGATACGCCCGGACACGAAGCGTTTACTATGATGCGTGCCCGCGGTGCAGCGTTGACGGATATTGTTGTGTTGGTTGTTGCTGCCGATGACGGTGTTATGCCGCAAACGGTGGAAGCGGTTAACCACGCAAAAGATGCAAAAGTGCCTATTATCGTTGCCATCAATAAAATTGATAAACCGGAAGCAAATCCCGAAAAAGTTATCACGCGACTTTCCGAGTTGGGGCTGGTACCTGAAACTTGGGGCGGCGACACAATGTATGTTGAAATATCCGCTTTGAAAGGACTCGGCATTGATAAACTTTTGGAAACGATTCTCCTGCAAGCTGAAGTTTTGGAGCTCAAAGCGAACTATGACTGCCGCGCTGAAGGTAAAGTGGTGGAATCGCGCATTGATCACGGACGCGGTATCGTTGCAACTATTTTAATTCAACGCGGTACGCTGCGAACCGGCGACTCCTACGTTGCCGGCATTTATTCGGGACGAGTCCGTGCGATTTTTAACGACAAGGGAGAAAGCATTGATGAAGCGGGACCGAGCATGCCGGTTGAAATCCTCGGTTTGGAAGGGATGCCGAATGCCGGTGATCCGTTCCAAGTTGCAAGCTCCGAAAAAGAAGCGCGGCAAATTTCCGAAAAGCGACAGGAACTCAAGCGGTTTGAAGCTTCGCAGAATGTTAAAAAAGTTACCCTTGATAATTTATATGATACTATCAGCGAAGGTGAAATACTGGAACTGAAAGTTATTGTTAAAGGCGACGTACAAGGTTCCGTTGAGGCGGTTAAGCAATCGCTTGAAAAACTTTCAACGAGTGAAATCCGCTTGAATGTTATTCACGCATCTGCCGGAGCGATTAACGAATCGGATGTTATGCTCGCGGCTGCGGATTCAAACGCCATCATTATCGGGTTTAATGTTCGCCCTACACCGCAGGCAAAAATGCTTGCTGACCAGGAAAAAGTTGACATCCGAAAATACAATATTATTTACGAAGCCGTTGAAGAAATGAAACTCGCAATGGAAGGCATGTTGTCGCCCGATATTAAAGAGCAAGTTATCGGTATGGCGGAAGTTCGCGAAGTGTTCAAAGTTCCGAAAGTCGGACGCATCGCGGGATTGTATGTTACGGAAGGCGTAATCAAACGTTCCGCTTCGATAAATGTGATTCGCGATGGAATTGTTGTTTTTTCGGGGCAGCTCGCTTCGCTTAAACGCTTCAAGGACGACGCCCGTGAAGTTGCCACTGGGTTCGAGTGCGGTGCCGGTCTGGAAAATTACAACGACATTGAAGTTGGTGACCAGTTTGAAGTCATTGAAAAAGTTGAAGTTGCCCGAAAACTCAACTTTGATGAAAAAGCAAAAGAAAAGCCGGCAGAGACATCCGCTCCGTAAGAAGGCTCTGATTAATTTATATGAAACATGTTATTGCAGTGGGGACGGGACCGGGTGCGAGCGAATATTTAACGCTGCAGGCTATTCGGATTCTCAAAAATGCCGATGTGGTGTTTTCGCCTGAAAATGCGGGAAAGCATTTGGCGCTGGATACGGCTCGTGAGTTTATTACGGCGGAGCGGATTATTCCGCTCACTTTTACGATGGGCAGCGTAACGGAAGATGATTACCGGAAAGCGGCTTTGACGATACTGGACAATACGCCGGACGGAAAAACGGGGGCGGTGCTGACGATCGGCGACCCGATGTTTTACAGTACATTCGCCAACATGCTGCCTTACTTGCGGCGGGACGATGCGGAAGTGCGGATCGTTTCCGGCGTGCCGTCGTTCGTTGCCGCTGCGGGAATCAGCGCAACGCCGCTTGCGTATACCAAAGAAACCTGTACGGTAACCGATCATCTGAATGAAACGATTTTGCGGAACACGGATGCGATTGCCCTTTTAAAAACCGGAAAACAAAAAGCGGAAGCGCTTGGCTTGTTGGAAAAGCACGGGTTTGACTACGTGTATGTGAGACGGGCAACGCTTGAAAATCAACTCGTTTTAACTTCTGCGCAAAAAGCGGACATCGAGGCGGATGCGGATTATATTTCGCTGCTGCTCGCCCGCAAAACAAAACCGCACAAGGGGTAACCGATGAAAGCGGTGATGATTTCGGCGCCGAACAGCAATTCGGGAAAAACCGCAGTCAGTGCGGCTTTGCTTGCGGCATTGCGGCAAAAAGGATTTAACGTTTGCGGGCTTAAAACGGGTCCCGATCAAGTCGATAGAAAAATACTGGAAAACGCGAGCGGACGGCGCGCGGGAAACCTTGACCGCTTTTTGATGGGCAAAACGGGAATGGAAATGAGCCTCGGCGCTATGCAAAGCGAATACGCCGTTATCGAAGGCGTGATGGGTTGCTTTGACGGCATCGGTTCAACGCCGGAAAATTCTTCATTTGAGACGGCGAAAACGTTGGGCATCGATATTATTCTTGTTTATACGCCTTCGGGGGAAATGTTTTCGATGATCCCGAAACTCAAAGGTTTTTTGGATTTTTCGGAAAAACGGATTAAAGCGGTTATTCTAAATAAAATAAAACCTTCGTTGTATAAAACCTATAAAACCATGATTGAGGATAATTTACCGCTTGCGGTATTGGGTTTTTTTCCGGAAAGATCGGAACTGCGCATTGCCGAAACCGGTTTAGGCTTAAACGCAACCGATACTCCAAAGTTTACCGAATTTTTTCAGTCGCGCCAAACCGAGCCGGCTGCTCAATTCGATTTTGAAAAATTCGTTTCCTTTTTTAAATCGGTACCGACAAAGTCCTTGCCGGATTTCAAACGGACAAAAACAAAAACGGCGATTGCGCGGGATGCGTGCATCAATTTTTATTACACGGAAAATATTGCCGTTCTCGAAGCCTACAGTGAAACGGAATATTTTTCACCGCTTGCCGATACGCATATTCCCGACTGCGATTTTTTGTATTTCGGGAGCGGGCAGGTAAAAGCGTTTGCGGCGGAACTTTCGGCGAACGCAGCAATGCGGGAGTCGGTCAAACGATTTGCGGAAAAAGGCGGCGTGATTTTAGCGGAAGGCGAAAGTGTGTGCTATTTATTTGAAACGTTTGATTTGCTTCCGATGTGCGGTATTTTTTTCGGCAATGCGGAAAGCACGGCAAAGCTCCAAAACTTCGGTTACAAAATCATGGAGCTAACGCAAGATTGCGTACTCGGAAAAAAAGGCGACTGTTTCCACGCAGCCGAGTATCATACGTCAAAAGCACCGCTTCCAGAAATTCCTCTTTTCAAAGTAACAAAAGCCGCTTCAAAAGCAATATACAGCGACGGATACCGGTACAAAAACACCGTTGCGTGTTTTCAAAACAGCAATTTTATTTCTGATGTGGATTCGTTTTATGAAGCACTGCAGAATATGGCGCAAAAATGAAAATACGGCTAAAGGAGGCACTGATTAAACGACGTCAAGCCTTTAATCAATGTTTCCAAACGATTTTTGTGTGCATCTTAGGAAACGCTTTTTTCATTTTCAGTGAGCAACCGCCGCAGCAGAACTTCAAGCGATTCGCCGGTTTCCGCTTCCCGCTTGAGAATCAGAGCCGGTATGCCGGCGGCTTGGGCGGCTTTCAGCTTGGCGTCTTCACCGCCTGCCTTGCCGGATTCTTTTGTCACTAAATAGTCTACTTTGTTTTCGCGAATGGTCAGTAAATTCTGCTCTTCCGAAAAAGGTCCCAGACAGGCGATAATATCCTGCATTGCAACGCCTTGTTCGTGGAGCAGCTCAACCGAATCAACAGTCGGGAGAACGCGGAAAATAAAGCGGTTTTCGCCTCGCACCTGCACGAGCTCGGGAATGTGTTTGCTGCCGAGCGTGATGAGAAACGTTCCCTTGAGCGTTTTGAGCCGTGATAAAAGTTCCCCAAAGTCGGAAAAATATTCTCCGGCATTTTTTACTTTCGCTTCAGGGCGTTTTACGCGCAAATACGCGATATTCGTGGTTGCAGCTGCTTTTGCTGCGTTTTTGGATACTTCAACGGCGTAAGGGTGTGAGCAATCGAGAACGGCGGTAATTTTTTGCCTACGGATAAAAGCTTCCATTTCCGGTTCGGTGAGCCGTCCAACTATAACATGCGGCGACTTTACGAATTCGCGTCCGCCCTCGGTTGCAACCGTGATAACAAAATCTCGTTTTCCCGCAAGTTTTTCTTCGGCGAGCCGAGCTTCGGTGGTACCGCCGATAATCCAAATCACTTGATGTACCCTCGTGGAGTTACCATTTTTCCGTTGATAAATACCGTTGCATTATTTCCGATGATAACGAGCGTTGACATATCGCAGCCTTCGTCGGAAAATGTTGCAAGTGTTGCCGTTCGGATTTCCGGCGCGGCGGTCCCCGAATTGCGGACAATGCCCACCGGCGTTTCGGGCTTTTTATACTTTTTGATAATCGTAATCGCTTCGTTGAGAATATCCGGTCTGTTCGTTGATTTCGGATTATACAGTGCAATGACAAAATCAGCCGCACTCGCAGCTTCCAATCGTTTGATAATTAACGCTTTGTCGGTTAAAATATCCGAAAGGCTGATAACCGCAAAATCGTGCATGAGCGGCGCCCCCAATTCGGCGGCGGCGGAAAGGACGCTTGTCAGTCCCGGCAGCACTTCAATTTCAATATCCGTATCACGTGCCAGCTCATACACGAGTCCCGCCATGCCATACACACCCGCATCGCCGGATGAAACCATCGCCGTGGTTTTTCCCGACGCCGCAAACGCAATCGCCTTTTGGCAACGTTCAACTTCGTAACGCATGCCCGTTTCGTATATTTCTTTACCGTCCAAAAGGGCGCGAATGTTTTTAATGTATTTCGGATACCCGCACACGACATCGCTTGCGGCAATTGCCTTTTTCGCTTGTTCGGTCATCAACGTTAAATCTCCGGGACCGATACCCACCACCCATAATTTTTTCATACGTTTATTTTCTCCAACTAGTTTATAAAACAATCATACCGGGTTTTTGTAACAGGGTAGGGTGCTATTGCAGATTGTCTCGGCTTCTTGTAACCGATTGAGACGTTTCATTGTTTGGAATGCATCGAGGAGAATTTATGAAATTAGTAAAAAAATTTATTTTCGGTTTATGTCTTTTTAGCCTTTGTGCTTTTATTTTTGCGGATGAAAATGACGAATATATTGATCACATCAACTATAATGTAAAGCTTTCATATCCGCATTCCAAAAGTTGCAGTTCATTCAACAAAGTTATTGATAACACGGTGAAAAAAATTTATGCCGATTTTGCTCAAAACTATTTAAAGCAAGACTACAGCAAAGCAACATTCAATGCAAATTTTGACTTGATTTTGGGAGCCAGTGAATTATATGAGGATGAAGATTACATCAGCGTTATACTTGCACCGTATTATTTTACCGGCGGCGCACACGGGTATTCGGGTTTTTATTCGATAAATTACAGTGTAAAACAAAAAAAAGTTTTGAGTTTAAAAGACGTGCTCGGTAAAAATTATAAAAAGTCTTTGGAAAAAATTTCAAAAGAAGCAAAAGCGGAACTTATACGGCTTGCTCAAAAAGAAAATATTCCGTTTGAAATGGAAACGATCGACGAGATAACGGAACCCAAACTTGAAAACTTTCAAAATTTTCAAATAACAAAAGAAGCTCTCATTATCCAATTTGATGAATATACAGCATGGCCTCGCGTATACGGTGCGCCTCAAATTTCCCTTCCGCTTGAAAAAATTAAATAAACCATAGATTGAAGTCTCTCATAATTTGAGAGGCTTCATATACCTTTGCAATCGCGCAACTGATTTTTTACAAATATTTTACACGGTACTTACCGGTATTTTATCACCATGATGTACTATGCGCTCGAAAAATAAAATCGGAAATGCCGATTAAAAGCTTCACCTCTTTTAACAGCAAACTTTGCAAAGCAAAGTATCTCTTTTATTGTTTTTCAATATTCAGCATAGTATGCCGGATTTTTAAAAGCGGGCACCGATTAAATATCCACTGAATTAATCAGAGCCTTATAGTAAGAGGAATTACCGTGAAACACAAAATTTTTTATTGGTGTGTATTATGTACGTTGGTTGGGTTGTTTTCTTGCGAATCAATCAATTCAAATGAAAAAAACTTTCGGATAGCGATGGTAACCGTTCGTTCTCGTTATTCTGATGATGCGGAGCGCGGTGTTACGGAACTCATTAAACGTTACGGTGCGATTGAAGACGGCGGCATTATTACCCACGTTGTTTATGATGATATGGTTTTTGATAAAGAAAGCTTTGTGAAACAAGTTACCGGCATTGCATCGGATCCGCTCGTCAAAGCGATTGTGGTAAATCAAGCCGCACCGGGAACCGCTGAAGCATTTCGCAAAATACGCGTTAGCCGTCCCGATATTATTTTGCTTGCAGGAGATCCTGAAGAACGCCTTGACGAAATTCAAACCGCGAGCGATATTGTGCTGAGTCAGGATTTTATTTCACGCGGCTTTATTATCCCCTGGGTTGCACAGAAAATGGGTGCGGAATCATTTGTGCATATTGCATCTCCTCATTGTATGAAACGTGAAATATATGAGATGCGGACAAAAATTATGGAAGAAGCGTGTAAGGATTTGAACATGCCGTTTTACTGCTATACGGCACCTGACCTTGACGGACAGTCGGAACATACCGTTGCAAAAAACTTTATTGCGGAAAATGTTCCGAAATGGCTACAGGAACACGGAGAAAATACCGCTTTCTTTTGCGCCGACTCGGCGGAAATTGAACCCCTGTTGAAAGTATTACTCGATGAACATGCCGGTATTTTTGTTGAAGCAGATTTACCGTCACCGCTCGTGGGCTACCCGCGTGCTTTGCTTACCAATGTCGCTTCGGATGACTATCGCGCGGTTATCAGTAAATTGCGACTTTCGTTGGAAAACCGCGTTGCGGGAAAACGTTTCAGTACGTGGTTTTATCCGCATAGCACAACGGTATCGCTTGCGCTGGGTGAGTACGCAAAACAGGTTATCGCCGGAAATGCAAAAAAAGGAAACCTTGCCGATTTGGAAAACGTCATCCAAAGCTGTATGCCGAATATCAGAAGCCGCCTCACCGCTTATGTTGATCCGAAAACAGGAAAGCGGGCGGCGAATCACATGCTCATATATACCGATACTTACGTTTTCGGACAAGGGTTTATCGCAACAACCGAACTGGCGGTACCCGATAAATACCGCAAAATGCACTTTTAAATCGGTGCCGGCAAAATCAAATAAACAAAAAATATTTTCTACTTGTATAAAATACAAATTTTATGTATAAAATGCAGTATGAATTTGGAAGCGTTTATTTTGGGCTGCGGAGGAATGATGCCGCTACCGCATCGGCATTTAACGTCAGTGCTGCTGCGGCGAGACGGCGAACTGTTTTTATTTGATGCCGGCGAAGGAACGCAAGTTGCGCTTCGTAAGTTAAATCTGAAATGGAAAAAAATCACGGCGATTTTTATCAGTCATACCCACGCCGACCATATTACCGGTTTACCCGGGATTTTGATGCTTTCGTCGCAAGTTGAACGGACGGAGCCGCTGTACATTATCGGACCGCCTAAATTAAAAGCTTTTATTGAATCAAGCCGGCAAGTTTTGGATATGTTTATCAACTACGAAATTATTGTCAAGGAAATTAACGAAGCAGGCGAAGTTTTTCGCGGCGAAGATTTTGCGATTCGGTCGTTCAAGCTGGAGCACACAAAACCATGTTACGGTTACACGCTGGAAGAAGAACCGCGTCCCGGAAAATTTAATCCGGAGCTTGCAAAAAAACACAAGGTGCCGATGGGGCCGCTTTGGGCAAAGCTACAAAACGGTGAAAGTGTCGTTAACGAAGAAGGCGTCGTTGTTGAAGCGGAAAAAGTAGTCGGTGAAAAACGGGCGGGCCGAAAATTCAGTTTTGTAACCGATACCGTTTATTTGGATTCAATCGCCGGCGAAGTGAAGCATTCCGACCTTTTTGTGTGCGAAGCAATGTTCGGTGCCGGTTTGGAAGCGGACGCGAGCGAAAAAAAGCACATGACTTGTACGCAAGCGGCAAAAATTGCTCATGATGCGGAAGTTAAAACTATGGCGATGATTCACTACAGTCCGCGGTATACCAATGCCGACCTCAAGCAAAATTTGGCGGATGCGCAAAAAGTGTTTCCGCACACGATTCTTTCTAAGGACGGATTGGTGCTGCCGCTTGAATATGAGGACTGAAATTATTGCAAGTTTACCTCTCTAATGGTCGATAATAAAAGGGAAGAATTCATACGTTATTATAGGTAAAGTTATGAAAAAAATTTTTGCAAGTATCAGTTTGTTTTTTACGGTACTCGGTGTGTTTTATGCACAAAATACCGCTGAAGTACTCCAATTTTCTGCTGAGGTAAAAGAGGACAGCGTGTATTTAACGTGGGCAACGAACGGTGCAGTTTCAAGCCTCATTTTATACCGAAGTCTCAATCCGTTTACCGATTTTTCGTCGCTAGCAAATGCCGTACTGCTTTCAACGTTTACCGAAAACACGACAGCGTTTGTCGATTATCCTTTGCCGAATACGAATTACTATTATGCGTTAGTGTTTGAAAAAGAAATTACTACGAACAACACAATAAAATTTCTTCCCAGTCGAAATACGCTTATCCAACCGGTGCGCTTGGTGCGGGAAACCGAAGAAGATGAACTTGCCGAGCGGGCGGTGAGCTTGCCGGTGTTAAACACCGCAAACGGCGTATCTGCGAAACGAGTTACTTTTTCGGAGGAAACCGAGCAAAAACTTCGCGAACTGGAAGCAAACTTTGCGAAATATGCCGGCTATGTTTACAGTATGGAACATGCAACGACAGATATCGAACCGATTTTTTTTCGGTTTACCGAAGAAACCGATGCTGCCCGTGATGTGAGTGCCCTTTCGCTGAAACGAATTTTGGATGCCCATACCGAAACGGAAAGCTGGACTGAACTCGAGGCTGAATTGAGCGATTTTTTGCGGTTGTCTCATACGCCACTCATCGATGCGCGGGCTGCATTTTATCGGGCTGAAGCGCTCTTTTTTTCGGGAAAGTATGATCGTGCCCTCCTGCAGTTCTTGCAGGTGGAAGACACTTTTAAAACTGAAACGAAACCATGGATTACGCTTACGCTGAAAAAATTGACCAATCCGTAATAGAGGTATCTTCAAATACGACAGCACTTTCTTGTGTGGCGGCGTATTTAAAACACGCGTTCAACGTCTTTTGAACTTTACTCTTTTATCAAGTGTTAAGGAAACGCTGATTAAAGGTTTGACGCCGTGTATCAGCGTACACCAAATTCTTACTATGGCTTAGGTAAAAACATACTGTGTTTTAAAAAAAACATAGTATGTTTTAAAAATTTCG